>DASWOS010000188.1:0-1949 GCA_036398645.1 Dokdonella sp.
GGACCGAGCTCCTCGCGCAGCATGTGGCCGAGCGAGCGGCCGTCGCGGCGCAGCGACAGGCCGAGGATCATGAAGTCCTGCACGGCGCCGGCGAACACGACGCCGAACAGGATCCACAGCGTACCGGGCAGGTAGCCCATCTGCGCGGCGAGCACCGGTCCGACCAGCGGCCCGGCACCGGCGATCGCGGCGAAATGGTGGCCGTAGACGATCCACTTGTTCGTCGGCACGTAGTCGAGGCCGTCGTTGCGCAGCTGCGCCGGCGTCGCGCGCGTGGCATCGAGCACGAGCACGCGCTCGGCGATCAGCTTGCTGTAGAAGCGGTAGCCGATCGCGAACACCGCGAGCGAGGCGGCGAGCAGCCAGATCGCGTTGATGCTCTCGCCGCGCCGCAGCGCGACGACGCCGAGGCAGATCGCGCCGACGACGGCGATCGCGGCCCAGACGAGCTTCGAGAGCGGACCGGCCGGACTGCCGGCGGTGGTGGTGGCCATGTAAGGTGCTCCGCGCGGGGGAATGGCCGAAGCGTGTCCTCTCGAGACTTCGCGGTCAATGCGAGCCCGATGCGGCGCGGCTACGACTTTGGTGGAACCCGTGCGGCGTGCGGCCGCGGCGCACGTGCACGAGCGCCCCGCGTGCCGCGTGCCCGCCGTCGTGCGTCGCGCGCACGACGGACCGCGACGCTGCGCGTCACGCTCGCGCGGCGCGCGTCCGGCGCGCCGTCCGCCGCCGGCCCGCCTGCTAGACTGCCGGCAAGCGTCGCGACGAGCGGCGTCGGCGCAGGCACGACGCAATCGGCGCCTGTCCGGCCGCGGCCGCCCGGTCCGATCACGGGCCGACCGGCGGCGGCGCAGGACCGCTGGGGAGCGGCGATGAGCGAGTCCGAAGCGCAGGGGAGCGGCACGGCGGTGCCGGGCGACGCCGACGCGTTGTTCGCGCAGGTCTACGATCGGCTGAAGGCGATGGCCGGCCGCCGGCTGGCCGGCGGCGCGCGCGGAACGCTCGACACGACCGCGGTCGTGCACGAGCTGTACCTGCGCGTCGGCGCCGGACGCGATCTGCACTTCGTGCATACCGACCAGTTCTTCACCTACGCCGCGCGCGCGATGCGGCATCTGCTCGCCGACCGCGCGCGCGACCGCCTGCGCCGACGCGCCGGCGGCGACTGGGTGCGCACGACGCTGAGCGGCGGCGACGGCCGCCTCGCGCTCGACAGCGCCGAGCAGGCGCTCGAGCTCGACGCGGCGCTCGCGCGGCTCGAGGCGACCGACGTGCGCGCCGCGCGCGTCGTCGAGCTGCTCTGCTTCGCCGGGCTCGAGCAGGACCAGGCCGCCGACGTGCTCGGCGTCGCGCGCCGCACGATCGCGCGCGACTGGCGCTTCGCACGCGCGTTCCTGAAAAGCGAGCTCGGCGATGGCACCTGAGCGCGCGCGACGGCGTTGTTCGCTTCGACGATGAACGCTTCGCCGGATACGCTGCGCGATCTGTTCGAGGCGGCGCTCGCGTTGCCGCGCGCCGAACGCGCCGCGTTCCTGCGCGCGCGTTGCGCCGACGCCGGCGTGCGCGCGCAGGTCGAGGCGATGCTGCGTGCGGACGAGAGCGTCGGCGAGGCGGTTTCGAGCGAGCGGCTCGAGCGCCTCGCGAGCGCGATCGGCCCCGGCGACGACGGCGCGGAGGCGCCGGTCGCCGGCAGCCGCATCGGTCCGTTCGCGCTCGGCCGCGTGCTCGGCGAGGGCGGCTCGTCGACCGTGTTCGAGGCGACGCGCGCGGCCGAAGGCATCGTCCAGCGCGTCGCGCTGAAGCTGTTGCACCGCGGCGTGTTCGGCGCCGACGCGCGCCGCCGCTTCGTGCACGAGCAGCGCGCGCTGCTGCGGCTGCGCCACCCGCACATCGCACGCATGATCGAAGGCGGTGTCACCGACGCCGGCCTCGCCTACATCGCGCTCGAG
>DASWOS010000189.1:0-6356 GCA_036398645.1 Dokdonella sp.
GCAGCACCGCGAGCGCGATGCGCGCGGCGTCGATCGCCTGGTCGGCGAGCGCGGCCTGCTGCTCGGCGCTCGCGACCTCGGCGTCGGCCTGCTTGACCTGCAAGTCGTTGTCGAGGCCGGCGGCGACGCGCTGCTCGACCAGCCCGCGCGACTTCTTCGCGCGCTCGAGCTCGGCGTCGGCGACGTCCTTCTGCGCGAACGCATAGCCGAGCTGCACGTATCCGCGCGCGACGTCGGCCGACAGCATCAGCCGCGCGGCGTGCGCGTCGATCTCGGCCGCGCGCGCCTGGCCGAGCGCGGCTTCCCACGCGGCACGCTTGCCGCCCCAGAGATCGAGCTTCCAGTCGAAGCTCGCGTAGATCGCCGGGTAATTGTTGTAGCGGCCGCCGACCGGCGCCGGCGCGGCCGTGGTCGGAATGCGCACGCCGGCGACCGACGCGTTGCCGTTCACCGTCGGCAGGCGGTTCGCATTGGCCGCGTCGATGCGGCTCTGCGCCTGACGCGCGCGCGCGTCGGCGCTGGCCAGGTCCGGGTTGTCCTTCAGCGCCTCGTCGATCAACGCGTCGAGCTGCGGATCGCCGAGCTGCGTCCACCAGTCCGCCGCCGGCCACGCCGCCGGCGTCGTCCGCACGTTCGCGAACGTACGCTCCGCGTGCAGGGCGGCGGTATCGGTCAGGCGCCCCTCCGGGTGCAACCCGCGCGTGCTGACGCAGCCGCCGAGCGCCGCCGCCGTCGCGGTAACGGCGACCAAAATATACTTGGGGGTATGTAATTGCCTGGGCAGACAATTCGTCGTCATCGATGATTCTCCAGCGTGTCGCGTACGCGCTGCAGCAGGGACAGGAGGTCGTTGCGCTCGGCTTCGTTCAAATCGCTCAATGCGAGCCGCTGCACGTCTTCGCTGCAGCGGCTGATCGCGTGCCATTGGGCTTGACCCGCCTCGGTCAACGCGATGCGCAGCGCGCGCCGATCCTCGGCGTCGGGCTGCCGGCGCACGTAGCCTTTCGCCTCGAGGCGGTCGATCAAGCGCGTCATCGCACCGGCATTGTGATCGAGCCGGCGCGCGAGCTCTCCGGCCGTCAGCGGGCCCTCGGTCGCGATGTTCTTCAACACGAGATATTGTGTGAAGGTCAGCTCGGCGCCGAGTGCGCCGAGCCCGCGCTCGAGGTGCTGCGACATCGCCTCGCGGATTCGCCGCAGCAGCAGCGGCAGATTCGGCTCGTCGTCGCTGACCGGGCAGAATGACTTGTGCATCCGCATAGGATATTGCGCCGACAATAATTGTCAAGGCAACTACAAACTCGTCGGTTCAATTATAGGCGGTCCCGAGCCGTGCCGCACGGTGCGTCGTCCGTATTGACCGTCTCCGCGCCGGCATGCGAGGGTCGACGGCCGTTCGTGGAGCCGTACCGGAGCCGTTTTCCGTATGAACGCGCGAGCACCTGCGTCGTTCCTGTTCATCTGCACCGGTAACATCTGCCGCTCGCCGATCGTCGAGGCGGTCGCGCGCGTCGAGTTCGCGCGCGCGGGCCTCGCCGTCGACGTCGCCTCGGCCGGCACCGAGGATTACCACGTCGGCGAGCACGCCGACGCACGCGCGATCGCGCTCGCCGAGGCGCACGGCTACCCGCTCGCCGCGCATCGCGCTCGGCAGGTCGAGGCCGCGGACTTCGCGCGTCACGGCGCGCTGCTGGTCATGGACCGCGTGAACCTGCGTGCATTGCAGCGCGTGCCGACGCCGGCGGGCGGCGCCGCGCCGCAGCTGTTCCTCGCCGCGGCCGGGCTCGGCGAGCGCGAGGTGCCCGATCCGTACTATGGAACGCATGCGGACTTCGAGCGCGTGCTCGCGCTCGCGAAGGACGGCGTCGCCGCGCTGATCGAGCGCTTGCGCGCGCGCGAGCGGACCGGAGCGCATTGACGTGGGCGCAGGACTGGGCACACGCGCGACGGCGCCGGAGTTCCCGGTCGATCTGTCCTGGGTCAACGTCAGCCGCGCGCCGCGGCTGGCCGATCTGCGGGGCCGGGTCGCGCTGCTCTGGTTCTGGAGCTACGACGCGGTCAACTGCTGGAACGTCGTGCCGGAGCTGCGCCAGCTGCAGGAGAAGTACGACGACGGCCTCAGCGTGCTCGGCGTGCACGTGCCGAAGTATCCGCATCAGTGCGACGACGAGCCGCTGCTGCGCGCGGTGAACCGGCTGCAGCTCCGCCATCCGGTCGCGAACGACGCGCGCCATCGGCTGTGGCGCGCCTACGACGTCGGCGCGTGGCCGACCGCCGTGCTGGTCGACGCGGAAGGCTGCATCGCCGCGTCGCTCGCCGGCGAGGGCCGGCGCGCCGAGCTCGACGTGCGCATCGCCGAGCTGCTCGAGGAAGCGGCGTTGCGCGACCTGCGCGTCTACGAGCCGACGCTGCCGGCCTCGCGACCGGAGCCGCGCGGCACGCTCGCGTTTCCGACGAAGCTGCTCGCCGACGACGAGCGCCTGTACGTCGCCGATACCGGCCATCATCGCGTGCTCGAGTGCGATTACGACGGCCGCGTGCTGCGCCGCTTCGGCAGCGGGGACGCCGGCGGCGAGGACGGCGAAGCGGCGCGCGCGTGCTTCGATCGCCCGCACGGCCTCGCGCGCCATCGCGGCGCACTGTACGTGGCCGATGCCGGCAACCACGCGGTGCGCCGCATCGACCTCAGCGACGGCCGCATCGACACCGTGCTCGGCACCGGGCGCGCCGGACGCTCGCGGCCGCAGGCCGCCGACGCGGCGCGCACGTCGCTGAACACGCCGCTCGATCTCGCCGTCGCCGGCGACGCGCTGTTCGTCGCGGTCGCCGGTCAGCACCAGATCTGGCGGCTCGATCTCGCCACGCGACGCGTGTCCGTGCACGCCGGCAGCGGCGCGCTCGGTCTCGTCGACGGCGTCGCCGCCGACGCGTGCTTCGCGCAGCCGAGCGCGCTCGGCGTGTTCGGCGGCCAGCTCGTCGTCGTCGACGCGGCCGCCTCGGCGCTGCGCGCGGTCGATCTCGACGACGGCCGCGTCGAGACCCTGATCGGCCGCGGCCTCTACGAATTCGGCGACGCGATCGGCGCGCGCGACGAAGCGCGCCTGCAGAACCCGCTCGGGCTCGCGACCGATGCGCACGGCATCGTCTACGTCGCCGACAGCTACAACGACGCGATCAAGCTGCTGAACCGCCGCAGCGGAGAAGTGCGCGCGCTGCGGCTCTCGTATCGGCTGCACGAGCCGCAGGGCCTGGCGCTCGGCGGCGAACGCCTCTGGATCGCGAACACGAACCTGCACGAGATCGTCTGCGTCGATCTCGACGACGGCCGCGTGCGGCGCGTGCCGATCGTCGAAGCCTGAGCGCGCCGGGTGCGGACTTCGCGCGCCGCTCGCCGCGGAGCGATCCCGCTACTATTCGACGCATGACGCAGGCGCAGGAAACCTCCGCACCGTTCGACGGCAAGGCATTCGTGCGCACGCTGACCGGCGCCCCGGGCGTCTACCGCATGTTCGGCGCCGGCGGCGAGCTGCTCTACGTCGGCAAGGCGCGCAACCTGAAGAAGCGCGTCGGCAGCTACTTCCTGAAGCCGAGCATGGACCCGCGCATCGCGGCGATGATCGCGCAGATCGCGCACGTCGAGACCACGGTCACGCGCACCGAGGGCGAGGCGCTGCTGCTCGAGGCGCATCTGATCAAGACGCTGCGGCCGCGCTACAACATCGTCCTGAGGGACGACAAGAGCTACCCGTACATCCATCTGACCGGCGCGCACGCGACGAATGCGCGCACCGCGCGCGCCGATGCCGCGGCCGGCGCCGCGCCGCGGCCGGAGCGGCGGCGCGAGGCCGGCGCGGACGGCGCGGCGCCGCCGGAGCACTACCCGCGGCTCGCGTTCCATCGCGGCGCGCGCAACGCGCCGGGACGCTATTTCGGACCGTTCCCGAGCGCCGGCGCCGTGCGCGGCACGCTCGACCTGATCCAGAAGCTGTTCAAGCTGCGGAACTGCGAGGACAGCTACTTCCGCAACCGCTCGCGGCCGTGCCTGCAGTACCAGATCGCGCGCTGCACCGCGCCGTGCGTCGGCCTGGTCACGCCCGAGGACTACGCCGAGAACGTGCGCCACGCCGAGATGTTCCTCGACGGGCGCGCCGACGCGGTCATGGACGAGCTCGTCGCGTCGATGGAGCGCGCGAGCGCGGCGCTCGCGTTCGAGCGTGCCGCGCAGATCCGCGATCAGATCGCCGCGGTCAAGCGCGTGCAGGCCAACCATTACGTGCAGGGCGCGAGCGCCGACATGGACGTGATCGCCTGCGCGATCGAGGGCGGCATCGCTTGCGTAAGCGTGCTGTTCTTCCGCAACGGCGTCAGCCTCGGCTCGCGCGACTTCTTTCCGCGCCTGCCGACCGACGCCGACGCAGCGGCCGTGCTCGCGTCGTTCGTCGCGCAGTACTACCTCGAGCGCCCGGTGCCGGCCGAGCTGATCGTCAGCCACGCGCTCGAGGACGCCGAGCCGCTCGCCGAGGCGCTCGGCGAGCGCGCCGGTCACGGCGTCGCGATCAAGGCCAGCGTGCGCGCCGAGCGCGCGCGCTTCCTCGACCTCGCGCGCCGCAATGCGGACGCCGCGCTCGCCTCGCGCCTGGCCAGCCGGCAGACGCTGCTCGCGCGCTTCGAGGCGCTGCGCGACCTGCTCGGGCTCGACGAGACGCCGCGGCGCATCGAGTGCTTCGACATCAGCCACACGATGGGCGAGGCGACCGTCGCCTCGTGCGTCGTGTTCGGGCAGGAAGGCGCGGAGAAGTCGCAGTACCGTCGCTTCAACATTGCCGGCATCGCCCGCGGCGACGACTACGCGGCGATGCGCCAGGCACTGCAGCGGCGCTTCCGCCGTGCGGTCGCCGAGAGCGACGGCGGCAGCGCGAAGCGCGTCGACGAGTCGCTCGCGCGGCTGCCGGACCTGCTGCTGATCGACGGCGGTAAGGGCCAGGTGCAGCAGGCCGTCGACGTGCTGAACGAGCTCGGCCTCGAAGGCGTGCCGGTGGTCGGCGTCGCGAAGGGCGAGGCGCGCCGCGCCGGCGACGAGACCTTGATCGTCGGCCGCTCCGGCCGCACCCTGTGGCCGGGCCCGGAATCGCTCGCCTCGCATCTGATCCAGAGCGTGCGCGACGAAGCGCACCGGTTCGCGATCACCGGCCATCGCGGTCGCCGCGAGAAGGCGCGCGAGACGAGCACGCTGGAGGAGATCGCCGGCGTCGGTGCGCGGCGCCGCTCGGCGCTGCTGCGGCACTTCGGTGGGCTCGGCGGCCTGTCGCGGGCCGGCGTCGAGGAACTCATGCGCGTCAAGGGAATCAGTCGAGAGCTCGCCGAAAGGATTTATGCGACCCTGCACGGATGACGCCGCGAAACCCCCGATGCCGATCACGATTCCGACTGCGCTGACGCTGTTCCGCATCCTGCTGCTGCCGGTCATGGTCGTCGTGTTCTATGCGCCGTTCCGCGGCGCGAACATCGCCGCCGCGATGATCTTCGTCGCCGCCGCGATCACCGACTGGCTCGACGGCTGGATCGCGCGGCGCTACGGCATGATGTCGGCGTTCGGCGCGTTCCTCGATCCGGTCGCCGACAAGCTGATGGTCGCGGTCACGCTGTTCCTGCTCGTGCAGGAGAACCCGACGCCGCTGATGGCCGCGACGAGCGCAGTCATCGTCGGCCGCGAGATCAGCATCTCGGCGCTGCGCGAATGGATGGCCGAGATCGGCCAGCGCGCGACCGTCCGCGTCGCGACGATCGGCAAGGTCAAGACCGGCATGCAGATCGCCGCGATCGTCGTGCTGCTGTACCAGCACGACCTCGCAAGCCTGCGGCCGTTCTACATCGGCGAGACGCTGCTCGTGCTCGCCGCGGTGCTGACGATCTGGTCCGCGTTGCAGTACCTTCGCGCGGCATGGCCCGCGCTGCGCGGGGAGCGCTGACGCGGCCGCGCCGGCGGCCTGGACGCGTCGAGATCCGCGCGCGGGGATTGACACTCACGAGTCATCCCGTAATATGCGCGTCCAACGCGGGAATAGCTCAGTTGGTAGAGCACGACCTTGCCAAGGTCGGGGTCGCGAGTTCGAGTCTCGTTTCCCGCTCCAGACTTGCAGACGAAACCTCGGTCCGCCGAGGTTTTCGTGTTTCAAGGGCCTGCCGTCGCGCCGCGGCGGGCGCGCCGCTGCCGCGACGTGAGCGCAGCAATCGCCATCGGCCTGGTGGCAGAGTGGTCATGCAGCGGCCTGCAAAGCCGTGTACGCCGGTTCGATTCCGACCCAGGCCTCCAGAACGACGTCCAGCGAAGTCCGAAGCAGTCCAGGAAACCCGCG
>DASWOS010000190.1:0-3650 GCA_036398645.1 Dokdonella sp.
GCTCGCGTTCGGCGCGCGCCTACTCGAGCACGCGCTTGCCGTAGACGAAATGATCGCGCCACCAGGCGCCGTCGATGCTGTCGAGGCGCACCGTGCCGCCTTCGTTCGGAGCGTGCACGAAACGGCGCTTGCCGACGTAGATGCCGACGTGGCTGACGCGCCGGTGCTCGGCGAAGAACACGAGGTCGCCGGACTGCAGCGAGTCGACCGCGAGCTTGCGCCGATCGAGCTCGCTCATCGCGGCCGACGTGCGCGGCAGCGCGACGCCGGCCGCGTCGCGGAACACGTAGTCGACGAGCCCGCTGCAGTCGAAGCCGTCCTGCGGCGTGTTGCCGCCGCGCCGGTACGGCGTGCCGACCAGCGCGATCGCGCGGAACAGCACCGCGTTCGCGGCGTCCGCGCGCGGCGTGCCGGCGACCAGCGGCGGCTCGGCGCGGCGCGGCACGACGCCGCACGCGGCGAGCAGCGCGCAGAGCGCGAGGCCGAAGCAGGAAAGGAGCAGGCGCACGCCGCTACGCTGGCCGACGCGGACCGCGGCTGTCAATCGCGCGCGTCCGCGCGGCGGCGTTCGCGTCGAGCGGGGTCGAGCGGCGCGTCGGCCGGCATGCGCCGGAGCGGCGGCCGCGGCGCCGCCGGACGGCTCGCGCGGCCGCGACGGCCGCATCGGCGACGCGGCACCGTCCGCGACGCTCAGGCGGCGTTGCCGCAGAGTGTCAGTTTCGGACGCGGCGCGGGCACGTCGTCGAGATCCGGCAGCAGCGCGGGCGGCACCTCGAGGCTCTGTTCGAACTTCGACAGGCGCTCGTTCGCCGCGCTCGCGGCCGCGGCCGGCACCGCGCCGTGATCGAGCAACTGATGCACGAGGCGGCGCTGCGACTCGCCGAAATCCGGGTCCAGCAGCGCTTCTTCGAGCGCGCAGACCAGCGCGGCGAGCCAACCGGAGTTCGGCGCGCGCAGCGCCAGCAGCAGTTCGTTCGTCGACAGCTTCATCGCGGTCCCCGGATCCGATGGCCTTGGTCGCCGGACCTTGCTGCAGATTTGATGCCAGCCGCGGAGCCCGCGCCTGGGTTAGGCTTGCGGTTTTCCTCCGCCGCCCGGTTCCCGCTCCGCGCCATGCCCCCGCGCAGTTCCGACGTGCTGATCCTCGGCGCCGGCGTCATCGGCCTCGCCAGCGCCTGCGAGCTGCTCGAGCGCGGCCGCAGCGTGACCGTGCTCGAGCAGGGCACCGCCGGCTGCGGCGCCTCGCACGGCAATTGCGGCACGCTGACGCCGAGCCACGCGGCGCCGCTCGCGGCGCCGGGCACGCTCGCGACCGCGCTGCGCTGGCTGCTGAAGCCCGATGCGCCGCTGCGGATCAAGCCGCGCCTCGACCCGGCGCTGCTGCGCTGGCTGTTCGCGTTCGCCGGCCGCTGCAACTGGGACGACTTCCGCCGCGCGACCGCGGCGAAGGCGCCGCTGCTCAGGCGCTCGCGCGAGCTGATCGAGGCGCTGGTCCGGCGCGAGCGGCTCGACTGCGAGTTCGAGGCGATCGGCACGATGAACGTCTACGCCGACCCGGCGAACTTCGCGAAGGCGCGCGCGCTGCTGCCGGTGCTCGCCGACGCCGGCATCGAAATCGAGACGCTCGACGGCGCCGCGCTCGCCGCGCGCGAGCCGGCGCTGCGGGCCGGGCTCGCCGGCGCGTTCTTCCATCCGGGCGACGCGCAGCTGCGGCCGAACCGCTACGTCGCCGAGCTCGCGCGCGTCGTGCGCGAGAAGGGGGGCCGCATCGAGGAGCACGCGCGCGTCGACGCGATCGCGGTCGAGGGCGGCCGCGTCACGCGCGTGACGACGCCGCGCGGCGAGTTCGCCGCGCGCGACGTCGTGCTCGCGCTCGGCGCGTGGTCGCCGCGGCTCGCGCGCACGCTCGGCCTGCGCCTGCCGGTGCAGCCCGGCAAGGGCTACTCGATCACCTACGCGCGGCCCGGCGCGTGCCCGCGCATTCCGATGACGCTGAAGGAGCCGAGCGTCTGCGTGACCGCGTGGGGCTCGGGCTACCGGCTCGGCAGCACGATGGAGTTCGCCGGCTACGACGCCTCGCTGAACCGCACGCGCCTCGACGCGTTGAAGCGCGGCGCCGCGGCGTTCCTGGGCGAGCCCGAGGGCGCCGAGGTCGTCGAGGAATGGTTCGGTTGGCGGCCGATGACGCCGGACGACCTGCCGATCCTCGGCCGCGCGCCGGGCCTCCAGAACCTCGTCGTCGCGACCGGGCACGGCATGCTCGGGGTGACGCTCTCGGCCGTCACCGGCGAGCTGGTCGGCGAGCTCGTCGCCGGCGTCGCGCCTTCGTTCGACCTCGCGCCGTTCTCGCCGGCGCGCTTCGCCTGAGGACCGCATGGATTCCGAGGACCGTTTCGATCTCGTCGCCATCGGCGCCGGCTCCGGCGGCATCGCCACCGCGATCCGCGCGGCCCAGCACGGCGCGCGCGTCGCGCTCGTCGAGCCCGGCGCGCTCGGCGGCACCTGCGTCAACGTCGGCTGCGTGCCGAAGAAGGCGATGTGGCTCGCCGCCGAGCTGGCCGGCGCGCAGCGCCTCGCGCGCGAGGTCGGCTTCGCCAGCACCCCCGGCGCGCTCGACTGGCGCGAGTTCGTGCGCCGCCGCGACGCGTACGTCGAAGGCATCCACGCGAGCTATCGCGCGCGGCTCGAGTCGCACGGCGTGCGCTTGTTCGCCGCGCGCGCGCGCCTGCTCGCGCCGGACCGCGTCGACGCCGGCGGCCGCGTGCTCGGCGCACGGCACGTCGTCATCGCGACCGGCGCGCGCCCGCGCCGCCCGCCGCTGCCGGGCGCCGAGCTCGGCATCGACTCGGACGGCTTCTTCGCGCTGCGCGCGGCGCCGCGGCGCGTCGCGATCGTCGGCGGCGGCTACGTCGCCGTCGAGCTCGCCGGCGTGCTGCAGGCGCTCGGCGCCGCGGTCACGCTGTTCGTGCGCGGGCGCCGCCTGCTCGACGCGTTCGACGAGGAGCTGACCGACCCGCTCGCGGCGTGCATGCGCGACGACGGCGTCGACCTGCGCTTCCGCCAGCAGATCGTCGCCGCCGTGCGCGGTGACGACGGCTACGCGATCGGCCTCGGCGACGGCAGCTTCGCCGGCGGCTACGACGAGCTGATCTGGGCGGTCGGCCGCGTCGCGAACAGCGAGTCGATCGGGCTCGACCAGGCCGGCGTCGCCGTCGACGCGGCCGGACAGGTCGTGGTCGACGACTGGCAGGACACCAACGTGCCGGGCGTGCACGCGGTCGGCGACGTGACCGGCCGGCTCGCGCTGACGCCGGTCGCGGTCGCCGCCGGGCGCCGCCTCGCCGACCGCCTGTTCGGCGGCCGCGCCGATGCGCGCCTCGACTACACCGACGTGCCGACCGTCGTGTTCGCGCATCCGCCGCTGGCCGCGGTCGGCTGCTCCGAGAAGGTCGCGCGCGAGCGCTACGGCGACGCGGTGCGCGTCTACCGCACGCGCTTCCGCCCGATGCTCGCCGCGCTCGGCGCGAGCGAGCACCGCACGCTGCTGAAGCTGGTCTGCGCCGGCGCCGACGAGCGCGTCGTCGGCGTGCACGCGATCGGCCAGTCCGCCGACGAGATGCTGCAGGGCTTCGCCGCCGCGATGAAGGCCG
>DASWOS010000191.1:0-1713 GCA_036398645.1 Dokdonella sp.
GCGGCCGACGTCGCTGCCGCGCACGACTGCGTTCTCGCCGCGCACGTCGCGGCTGCGTGCTTCGCCCGGCACGTCGTCGAGCCGCATCGAAAGCGCGATGCGCCTGCGCGGCAGGTCGACCTCCATGACCTTGACCTTGACCACGTCGCCGGCCTTGACCACGTCGCGCGGGTCGCGCACGAACGTGTGCGACAGCGCCGAGACGTGGACGAGGCCGTCCTGATGCACGCCGACGTCGACGAACGCGCCGAACGCGGCGACGTTCGTGACGCGGCCCTCGAGCACCATGCCGACGACGAGGTCCTTCAGGTCCAGGACGCCGTCGGCGAACGCCGGCGCGACGAAGCTCGGACGCGGATCGCGTCCGGGCTTCTCGAGCTCGCGCAGGATGTCGCGCACGGTCGGCACGCCGAAGCGCTCGTCGACGAAGTCCTCGGCGCGCAGCGTGCGCAGGAACGCGCCGTCGCCGACGAGCTGCTTCACCTCGCGCCCGCAGGCCGCGATGATGCGCTCGACGACCGGGTACGCTTCCGGATGCACGCCGCTCGCGTCGAGCGGATCGGCGCCGTGCGCGATGCGCAGGAAGCCGGCGCTCTGCTCGAACGCCTTGTCGCCGAGCCGCGGCACCTTTCGCAGCGCCGCGCGCGTCGCGAACGCGCCGTGCTCGTCGCGGTACTTGACGATGTTCTCGGCGACCGACGCGCCGAGCCCGGCGACGCGCGCGAGCAGCGGCGCGGACGCGGTGTTGACGTCGACGCCGACCGCGTTGACGCAGTCCTCGACGCGCGCGTCGAGCGCGCGCGCGAGACGGTACTGGTTCACGTCGTGCTGGTACTGGCCGACGCCGATCGCCTTCGGCTCGATCTTGACCAGCTCGGCGAGCGGGTCCTGCAGGCGCCGCGCGATCGACACCGCGCCGCGCAGGCTGACGTCGAGATCGGGGAACTCCTTCGCCGCGAGCTCGGACGCCGAGTAGACCGACGCGCCGGCTTCGCTGACGACGACCGTCGCGATCTTCGCGCGCTCGCCGAGCGCCTTGATCAGCTCGCCGGCGAGCTTGTCGGTCTCGCGCGACGCGGTGCCGTTGCCGATCGCGATCAGCTCGACGCCGTGCGCGAGGCAGAGCCGGCCGAGCTCGGCGAGCGCGGCGTCCCACTGCCGACGCGGCTCGTGAGGATAGACCGTCGCGGTCGCGAGCAGCTTGCCGGTCGCGTCGACGACGGTGACCTTGACGCCGGTGCGGATGCCGGGGTCGAGGCCCATGACCGTCTTCGGCCCGGCCGGCGCGGCGAGCAGCAGGTCCTTGAGGTTCGCGCCGAACACGCGGATCGCTTCCTCCTCGGCGGCTTTGCGCGCGCGCGTGAACAGGTCGAGCGTGAGCGACAGGTGCAGCTTGATGCGCCAGGCCAGGCGGCAGGTCTCGACGAGCCACGCGTCCGCGGCGCGGCCGCGCGCCTCGACGCCGGCCGCGGCGGCGACGCGCGCCTCGGCTTCGGCGTGGCCCTGCTCGGGCTCGGCGGTCGGCGCGAGCTCGAGCGCGAGCACGCCCTCGTTGCGCGCGCGCATCAGCGCGAGCAGGCGATGCGACGGGATCTTCGCGATCGGCTCGGCGTGGTCGAAGTAGTCGCGGAACTTCGCGCCTTCGTCCTGCTTGCCGTCGACGACGCGCGCGCGGATCTGGCCGTGCTGCCAGACCCATTCGCGCAGGCCGTC
>DASWOS010000192.1:0-6470 GCA_036398645.1 Dokdonella sp.
TGACCGAGCGGATCGAGCGGTCGCCGGCAGTGCAGAGGCCGCTCCAGGGCCCGCGCTGCAGCGCAGCGTGACCGCGGGGCGGCCTATTGCTGAAATGACTTATTTGCTGCATCGTCCGGGTTCCCGGGGCCGCGATTGCCCGGTTGGACGCTACTCGCTCGGGGTTGGACCTCCCTATTTCGTGCCGCGACGGGCCTCGATGCCCGTCGTCCGGCAGTGCCGTGGACTCGTTGGAGACTAAGTAAATGAGGCAATTCGTTCGCGTCAATGCACTGGCGTCCGCCGTCGGCCTCGCGCTGATCGGCGTCGCTTTCGATCCGCCGGCCGGTGCCGCGCAGATCACGGCTGCTTCCACTCAGCAGGCCGACAGCCGTGCGGAATACATCATCACGTTCGTCGAGCCGGGCCTGTTGAACTATCAGGGCGGCACGCAAGGCCTCGCCGCGACGGCGCCGCGGCCCGATGCGGCTTCGCGCAAGCTCGACGTGCGCTCGGCGGCGGCCGTCGCGTATCAGGGTTACCTGGAATCCGCACGCTCCACGCATCTCGCCGATGTCGAAGGTGCGCTCGGCCGCAGCCTCGCCGTCACGCACAGCTACGCGATCACGCAGAACGGTGTCGCCGCGGAGCTGACCGCGGACGAAGCCGCGCGCGTCGCGAACGTGCCCGGCGTCGCGTCGGTCAAGCTCGCCGGAGTCGAGCAGCTCGTCACGTTCCGCGGTCCGAAGTTCATCGGCGCCGGCTCGATCTGGAGTGGCGCGGCGACGCCGACGCACGTCGGCACGTACGGCCAGGGCGTCGTCTTCGGCGATCTCGACGGCGGCACGAACAGCGATCACCCGTCGTTCGCGAACGATCCGACCTGCGGCTTCAGCGAAGCGAATCCGAAGCTGATCGCGGTCGACTGCAGCACGACGAGCTCGAGCGGCGCGTGCAACGGCTCGAACCCCGAGGCGAATCCGGGCTTCGGCCACGGCGTGCACACCTCGAGCACGGTCGCCGGCAACGTCATCGACAACACCGTCACGCCGCCGCCGGCCCTGCCGGACGGCATCACGATGTCCGGCGTCGCGCCGTGCGCGTCGATCCGCCATTACAAGGTCTGCGCGACGAACACCTGCGCCGGCTCGGCCATCCTCGCCGGCATCAACAACGCGATCGCCGACCAGGTCGACGTCATCAACTTCTCGATCTCGGGCGGCACGACGCCGTGGTCGGACAACGACCGCAACTTCCTCGACGCGGTCCATGCCGACATCTTCGTCGCGGCCGCGGCGGGCAACCTGCAGAGCGGCGAGACGGATCCGACCAGCGAGGTCAACCATCTCGGCCCGTGGGTCACGACGGTCGCCGCGAGCACGCAGGATCAGATCCTGAGCCCGGTGCTGTCCGCCGTCGGTCCCGGCACGCCGCCGGCCGAGATCACCGCGATTCCGATGATCCCGGGCAGCACGACGACGACGGTTCCGGCCTACGATTCGGAGCCGATCAAGTCGTACCCGACAAACCTGATCGGCTGCACGGCGAACGGCGGCATTCCGGCCGGCACGTTCACCGGCTCGATCGCGCTGCTGCAGCGCGGCACCTGCACGTTCACGGAGAAGATCACGAACGCGTTCAACGCGGGCGCGGTCATGGTCGTCATCGCGAACAACCAGGCCGGCCAGATCAACATGGACACGACCGGCGCGCCGGACGTGCCCGCGTTCAGCATCGACCAGGCTCCGGGCAATGCGCTGATCGCGTTCGTCGGCGCCAACGAGGGCACTGCGGTCGCGGACACGGTTCCGTCCGGCATCGGCGCCATCCAGGGCGACGTGCTCGCGAGCTTCAGCTACCGCGGCCCGACGACCGGCTCGTACAAGAACGAGACCAAGCCCGACATCAGCGCTCCCGGCGTGAACATCTATGCCGCGCTCGACGACACCGACGGCAACTACGGCCTGATGAGCGGCACCTCGATGGCGACGCCGCACACGACCGGTTCCGGCGCGCTGCTGCGCGCGGTTCATCCGGAATGGACGCCGATCGAGATCAAGTCCGCGCTGCAGACGACGGCGACGAACGCCGACGGCGTGAAGGAAGACGGCGTGACGCCGTGGTCGATCGACGACGTCGGCAGCGGCCGCGTCGATCTGACCAAGGCCGCGCTGGTCGGCCTGACGCTGGACGAGACCTACGCGAACTTCCTCGCCGCGAATCCGAGCGGCGGTTCGATCGCGATCCAGGACCTGAACCTGCCGTCGCTGCGCAACGTCTCGTGCTCGCCGAACTGCACCTGGACGCGTACGGTCAAGAGCCAGCTGACGACGAGCGGCAGCTGGAGCACGACGTTCACGCCGACGATCGGCGACGCGTCCGTGTCCGTCTCGCCGGCGTCGTTCACGCTGGCTCCGGGCGCCACGCAGACGTTGACGATCACCGCGACGCCGGGCAGCGATGCGAGCGCGATCGCGTTCGGCAACCTCGTGCTGACCGAGGCCAACGGTCAGTCGCCGGATCAGCACATCACGGTCGCCGTCAAGGGCGTCGGCGGCCCGCCGCCGTCGGACAATCTCTGCAACAACGGCGCCTGCGTGCTGAAGATCGACAACTACGAGGCGACCGACGCGAACGTCAACGCTCTCGGCGCCGGTCCCGGTACCTCGTTCGTCTATCTGAACCGGTTCACGCCGGATGCGACGGACTTCCCGTTCACGTTGACCGAAGTGCAGACGCTGTTCGTCGGCTTGCTCAGCGACGGTACGCCGGGTGCGGTCGTCGGCGAACCGTTCGACGTCTACATCTATCAGGACGACGACAACGATCCGTCGAACGGCGCGACGCTGGTCGCGGCGGTGCACGACGTGCCGGTCGCGAGCCCGCTCGGCACGATGCAGACGATCGAGCTGCCGAACGGCGGCGTCGAGCTTACCGGCGGCGACGTGCTCGTGGCGCTGCAGTACCACGGGCTGCTCGGCACGCACCCGGCCAGCGCCGACTCCTCGGGCGATTTCCAGGAGCGCTCGTACATCGGCGACGTCCACGAGGACGGTGCGGACCGTTCGACGCGCGGAGCCGACGACGAGATCTTCGCCGACGGGTTCGACGGCGGACCCGCTCCGCCCGAAGGTCCGGACCTCGCGGCCGAAGACATGACGCTGGTCACCAATGTGGTGCCGACGTTCACGCACAACTTCATCATTCGTGCGAGCGGCGTCCAGCCCGGAACGAATCGGGCGATCACGCTGTCGTCGGGTAAGTCGAAGAAGTAATCGACGTTTCGCGTCGACGTGTCACGACGGCGCGGGCGAAAGCCCGCGCCGTTTCTTTTTTGCGGATCGGTGTCTAGCGGATCGGCCGCGGCGCTTCGCGCCGCCCGCCGGCTTCAGCACTCGATGACGTTGACCGCGAGCCCGCCGCGCGAGGTTTCCTTGTACTTGTCCTTCATGTCGCGGCCGGTCTCGCGCATCGTGCGGATGACCTTGTCGAGCGAGACGCGGTGCTTGCCGTCGCTGCGCGCGGCCATGCGCTGCGCATTGATCGCCTTGACGGCGCCCATCGCGTTGCGCTCGATGCACGGGATCTGCACGAGCCCGCCGATCGGATCGCAAGTCAGGCCGAGGTTGTGCTCCATGCCGATCTCGGCCGCGTTCTCGACTTGGTAGATGCTGCCGCCGAGCGCCGCGGCGAGGCCGCCGGCGGCCATCGAGCAGGCGACGCCGACCTCGCCCTGGCAGCCGACCTCCGCACCGGAGATCGACGCGTTTTCCTTGTAGAGGATGCCGATCGCGCCGGCCGTCAGCAGGAAGTCGACGACGCCGTCCTCGCTCGATCGCGGGCAGAAGCGCTCGTAGTAATGCAGCACCGCCGGCACGATGCCGGCGGCGCCGTTCGTCGGCGCGGTCACGACGCGGCCGCCGGCCGCGTTCTCCTCGTTGACCGCGAGCGCGTACAAGTTGACCCAGTCGAGGATCGTCAGCGGATCGCGCAGGCTCGCTTCGGGGCGCTCGCAGAGCTCGCGCGCCATCATCGGCGCGCGGCGCTGCACGTGCAGCCCGCCCGGCAGCGTGCCGGCCTCGCGGATGCCGCGCGCGACGCAGTCCTGCATCGCGCGCCAGATCACGAGCAGGCCCGCGCGGACCTCGTCGCGGCTGCGCCAGGCGGTCTCGTTCGCGAGCATCAGCTCGGCGATCGTCATGCCGTTCGCGTCGCACAACGCGAGCAGCTCGGCGGCGGAATGGAACGGGTACGGCAGCGGCGTCGTGTCGGCGACGATGCGATCGTCGGCGGCCTCGTCGGTGTTGACGACGAAGCCGCCGCCGACCGAGTAGTAGTCGCGCGTCGCGAGCAGCTCGCCGTCCGCGCTCCAGGCCGCGAAGCGCATGCCGTTCGAGTGGTACGGCAGCTTCTGCCGCTTGTTGAAGATGAGGTCGCGCTTCTCGTCGAAATCGATCTCGTGGACGCCGAGCAGGCGCAGGCGCTTCTTGGTGCGGATGCGCCGCAGCCGCGCCGGGATCGCGTCCGGGTCGACGCGATCGGGCTGCTCGCCTTCGAAGCCGCAGAGCACGGCCTTGTCGGTGCCGTGGCCGCGCCCGGTCAGCGCGAGCGAGCCGAACAGCTCGCATTGCACGCGCGCGACGCGAGCGAGCGAGCCGGCCTGCGCGAGCCAGCGCTCGGCGAAGCGTGCGGCCGCGCGCATCGGGCCGACCGTGTGCGAGGACGACGGCCCGATGCCGATCTTGAACAAGTCGAATACGCTGACGGCCATGGTGCTCCGCTCGAAGCCGCGCCGCCGTCTCGGCGCCTCGAGGGCGCGGACGGCGCTGCGCGATTGGGGACGCCGCTCGCGAGCCGACGCGGCGCAAAGGAAATGCGGCTATTCTAGCCGTTTGCCAGGGCCGATCCGGCGTGCGCCTGATCCTCTACCAGCGCGACCATTGCCCGCTCTGCGACCATGCGCTCGCGGTGCTCGCGGCCGCGCACGCGCCGGAGTTCGAGACGGTATGGATCGACGGCGACGCTGCGCTCGAGGCGCGCTACGGAACGCGCGTGCCGGTGCTGCGCGACGATTCGGCCGCGCGCGAGCTCGATTGGCCGTTCGCGCCGCCCGACGTCACCGCGTTCGTGCGCGAAGCGCCGCGCTAGCGCGGCGCGAACACGCCGTCGGCACGGCGCTCCGCCGCCGGCGCACGTGCGAGGCGCACTGCGATCGCGAGGCACGGAGGCGGAGCCGCTGGCGCGCAGGCCACGTCGCGGCGGATCGACGGAGCGCATCGCGGCGTCCAACTGCGGCGTACGGCGGCGGACGCCACGCCGCGTTCCGGCAGGGCCGGAGCGCGCCTAAGCGATCGCGGCGTGCGCGGCAATGCGGGTTTACCCGAGGGTCCGGGGCGGCCGCGGTTCGGCGATACTGCATGCGCGGGCGAGCGCCCGCGTGGTTCAACGTCGTCACTTCGCAGGATCGTCACGTGCGCGGACTCGCCGGCCTCGTGCTCGCCGGACTGCTCGGAATCGGAATGGGAACGTCGGACGCAGAGGAGACGCCGCACACGCCGCCGCCGGGTTCGCCCGAGCGCGCCGCGGTGCTCGACGCCGCGCGCGCGCCGGTGCAGAGCGAGCTCGGCAAGCCGGTGCAGTTCGTCGTCAAGCGGCTCGCGGTGCTGGGCCCGTGGGCGTTCGTGCACGCGGCGATGCAATCGTCGGGCGGCCAGCCGGTCGATTACGTCGGGACGCGCTACGAGGACGCCGCGCTGCGCGGGCACAAGTCCTCGAGCTACGCCGCGCTGCTGAAGCGCCGCGGCGAGGTCTGGGAGATCGTGAACTACAGCATCGGCCCGACCGACGTCGCCTGGCAGACCTGGGCGGATCAGTACAAGGCGCCGCCGGCACTGTTCGAAGCCGGACCGTAGCGGAACCGCCGATCCCGCCGCCGGCGCGGCGGCGCGCCGCGCGCGCTCGTTTCCGAATTCGTTCGCGGGCTAGGGCAATCCCTAGCCTAGGGTGTGCCCGTATAGGCGGCGGCCGCGCGAGCGTGTCAACTGTCGACTCGGAGTCTCGCCGACGGCACGTCTCGATACGGCCGGCGGCGTGGTCCACGGACGGACCGCAACCGGGGTTCGGTCGGCGCGCCGCTCGCGTCGTCCGATCGAGGCGGCGGTCCGGGTCCGCCTCCTCGTCAGCCTTCTGCCTACGGAGCCGCACCATGTCGTCGATTTCCGCGGTACAGCACGCGCAAACCCACGCCGCATCGGGCGGCGGCAACGAATATACGGTTCAGCACGGCGACACGCTGTCGGCGATCGCCGCGCAGCACGGCGTCTCGCTCGCCGCACTCGAGGCGGCCAACCCGCAGATCCGCAATCCGAACGTGATCTATCCGGGCGACCGCATCGCGATCCCGTCCGGCGGCGGCAGTACGCACTCCGCCGGCAGCTCGGCGCATGCCGGCGGCACCTATACGGTTCAGCACGGCGACACGCTGTCGGCGA
>DASWOS010000193.1:0-2515 GCA_036398645.1 Dokdonella sp.
CGGCCGCGTGCAACGCGCTCGAGACGCTGCTCGTGCACCGCGACGCGGCCGCCGCGTTCCTGCCGCGCGCCGCCGCGGCGATGCGCGCGCACGGCGTCGAGCTGCGCGGCTGCGCGCGGAGCCGCACGCTCGTGCCGGACATGAAGCCCGCGACCGCAGCCGACTACGCGGCGGAGTTCCTCGACCTGATCCTCGCCGTGCGCGTCGTCGACGACCTCGACGCCGCGATCGCGCACATCCGCGAGCACGGCTCGGACCACACCGAGGTCGTCGCGACGCGCGATCGCGCGGTCGCGCAGCGCTTCGTGCACGAGCTGCGCTCGGCGGTGGTGATGGTCAACGCGTCGTCGCGCTTCTCCGACGGCGGCGAGCTCGGCCTCGGCGCCGAGATCGGCATCTCGACGACGCGGCTGCACGCCTACGGACCGATGGGCGCCGAGGCGCTGACGATCGAGCGCTTCGTCGTCCACGGCGACGGGCAGCTGCGCCACCCGCCGCGACGCTGAGCGGACTCGCGTCACGCGCCGGCGCGGCGTGCGGCGCCTCGCGCTCGCCATCGCGATCGTGTCGACCATTGTGCCGGTGCCGCGGCTGCGCAGCGCAGTCGCGGCGCGGTCGGCCGCCGGTCGCGATCGCTCCGCATCCGCCTCTCCGTCTCTGAATTCGCCCGTGCGCCGGCAGGCCGGCCACACGTTGCGCGCGTGCACCGATTTGGCGGGCCCTTCGCATACCCGATGCGACAGTTTGCCGCGCCGAATTCGCGACGATCCGCCGAAAACGATAGTCGGCGAATAGATAGCCTGCTATCATTATCCGATGAATCTGGGTCCGCTCCGCTTCGAACTCACCACCGGCCTGCTGCAGGCCGGCAGGCATTGGCAGCGGCTGGTCGAGGAGGCGCTGCGCTCGCGCGAGGTGTCCGCGTCCGGTGCGGTGCCGCTGCTGATGATCGGCCGTTCCGGCGGCGGCATCCGTCAGGTCGCGCTCGCGGATCAAGTCGGCGTGCGCGGCCCGTCGCTGGTGCGCGTGCTCGACAAGCTCTGCGCCGCCGGGCTGGTCCGGCGCGGCGAGGACGCCGCGGACCGGCGCGCGAAGACGCTCTGGCTGACCGAGCGCGGCGCCGAGCTCGTCGCCGAGCTCGAGCGCCGGCTGACGCAGCTTCGCGCCGAGGTGCTCGCCGAGCTGCCGCAGCGCGATCTCGAGGCGGTGCTGCGCCTGTATCGCGTGCTCGCGGAGGCGAACGCGCGCATCGACAACCGCTCCGCGCGCAGGCCGAAGCCGTGAACCTGCCCGGCTGGCGCGACTGGCTGTACTCGGCCAAGGCGTTCACGGCGGCGATGCTCGCGCTGTACGTCGCGCTGGCGCTGTCGCTGCCGAACCCGTACTGGTCGATGGCGACGGTCTACATCGTCTCGCATCCGCTCTCCGGCGCGACGCGCTCGAAGGCGATCTATCGTGCCGGCGGCACGTTCCTCGGCGCGGCCGCCGCGGTCGCGATGGTGCCGCCGCTGGTGCAGACGCGCGAGGTGCTCGCGCTGGTCATGGCGGCGTGGACCGGCAGCATGCTCTACCTCGCTCTGCTCGACCGCACGCCGCGCGGCTACACGTTCATGCTGGCGGCGTACACGACGCCGCTGATCGGCATGCCGGCGTTCGCGCAGCCGCTGGCGATCTTCGACCTCGCGCTCGCGCGCACCGAGGAGATCCTGCTCGGCATCGTCTGCGCGAGCGTGGTCAGCGCGGTCGTGTTTCCGAGTCGCATCGCCGCCGTGCTCGGTCCGCGCATGGCGGCGATGCTCGGCGACGCCGCGTCGTGGGCGGCGACGGTCATGCGCGGCCGCGCGAACGCGGCGCCGCCCGACGCACGCAACCGCCTGCTCGCCGACGTCGTCGGCATGGATGCGCTCGTGCGCCAGCTGTCCTACGACGCGTCGAGCCGTCGCCAAGCCGAGCACGCGCGCCAGATGCAGCGGCGGCTGACGATGCTGATTCCGCAGGTGTCGGCGCTCGCCGATCCGCTGTACGCGCTCGACGCGCACGCCGGCGGCGTGCCGGCGGAGCTCGCCGGCCTCGTCGGCGAGACCGTGGCGTGGATGCGGCGCGGCGCCGACGCGCCCGTGGACGCCTCGGATCGGCTGCGCGCCGCGGCCGAGCGCGTCGAGGCGGCGCTGCCGGCGGTGTGGCGCGCGCCGCAGGTCCTGATCTCGAATGCGCTGGTGCGGCTGCGCGAGGTCGTCGAGCTCTGGCAGGACTGCACCGTCTTGCAGCGCGCGTACGTGCGCGCGGAGTCGGGCGAGGCGGAGCCGCTGCGCTACCGCGCTCGCGTGCCGGCCGGGCGCGCACGCCACTACGACCATCTGCTGCTCGGCGCGTCGGCGTTCGCCGCCGCCGCCGCGATGTTCGTCGGGACGCTGCTCTGGATCGAGCTGGGCTGGACCGACGGTACGTCCGCGGTCGTTCTCGCCGCCGTGGCCTGCTGCTTCTTCGCCGCGGTCGACGATCCGGCGCCGTTGCT
>DASWOS010000194.1:0-13804 GCA_036398645.1 Dokdonella sp.
TCGTGGGGCGCGTCGAACCTGCACGCGGGCGGCGCGGTCGAGGCGAACGCGTTCGACGCGGGCGCGTTCGCGCGCTCGACGCCGCGGCGGCAGCTCGGCCCGATCGAATTCCTGACCGCGTGGTACGCCCAGCGCACGCAGCTGCCGCAGCTCGACGAGCAGTGCTACGCGCAGACGCTCGCGCTGCTGATCGAGCTGTGCAACCACAGCGCCGAGCTGCGCCGGCTCTATCCGGCCAAGCTGATCGCCGACAGCCGCAACGAGCTCGAAGGCGCCTACACGCGCGTGACGCGCGACGCGCTCGCGACGATCGCGCAGGCGTGGAGCAGCGACGCCGCGCCGGGCGAGATCGCGAAGAAGGTCGTCGTCCACGAGCCCTCGAGCCAGGCGATTCCGCGCGGCTGGATCCTGCGCGACCTCTGATCCGCTGCGCGCCGCGGCGCGATCGCCGCGCATTCGGACGTCGCGCGCGCGGGCTGCCGCGCCGCGTCCGACGCCGGGCGCGGCCTGCCCCGGCGGTCGCCGATGCGGCGCGTCGAGCCGCCGAACGCCGACCCGCCGCGCGCGCAGTCCTTCCGGTCCTCGCCGCCGCGGTCCTCGCCGCCCGTCGCGCGCCCCGACACGCGCGGCGCGTTCATCTTGGGGAAAACCCTAAGCTAGGGTTCGACCTAGTTACCTGCCGTCGCCGCAGCCGGCAAAGTCACCGCCGAAACGAAAGCGGTTTGTGGACGGGATGCGGCAGCGTCCCGACATCAAGCGGCGAACAGGCCGGCTCCGCACGAGAAGCCTGTTTTCCGGACAGATTCGATCAAACGAGGAGACGGTCATGAGTATCGGTGGAGGCGGTGGTGGTTTTCTGAGCGCGATCGGCAGCGTCGTCGGCGGCCTCGTCGGCGGCCCGATCGGTTCGATGGTCGGCCAGGCGCTCGGCGGTCTGCTGAATCAGGTGTTCGGCCAGGCGCTGTCGAGCAGCGGCCTCGATCAGAGCACGCAGGAGGGCCTGCTGTCCCAGTATCGCGATTCGTTCCGCGAAACCTCGGGCCTCGAGCCGGCGCAGACCAGCGGTTCGCCGGCGCAGGCGGTCGACGACTTCGCCGACGCGGCGGGCGCGACCGACGCCCAGCGCGGCGACCTGCAGCGCCAGGTCGCGGACCTGCAGAGCATGGTCAACAATCTCGTCGCGCAGGCGAACGAGAACGACAGCAGCAGCGCGGCCGACAGCAAGCCGGGCAAGGGCGACAGCTGGCTCGTCGCGATCGCGAAGGCGATGGGCGCGACCGCCGGCAAGATCGCGTCGGACCTGGTCCATCTGTCGACGGAGATCGGCAACGTCAAGACCGGCGGCGACGAGTCGCAGCAGCAGGAAGCGGCGAAGCAGATGCAGGAGCTTAACGCGCAGTTCCAGGCGCAGTCGCAGATGCTGAACCTCGTCAGCAACTCGATCAGCACCGGCCTGAAGTCGATCGGCGACGCGATGACGACGATCGCGCGCAAGCAGTAATCGCGCTCGACGCTTCACGAGGAGCCCGCGGCCGTCCGGCTCGCGGGCTTCCTTTTTTCCGGAACCGCCGTCGGCCGGCGCCGGTGGGTTCATCGAAACTTTACGAGCCGTGCGCGCTTTGGCGCTACGCTATCCCGGAGTTCGCCTTCTCGACCGGTCGAGGTGTCCGATGAAACGCCGTCGGAGGACGTTCGTCGCGCTGATCTCGTCGTTGCTGCCGGGCCTCGCCGCGGCGCAGTTCGACGCGGGCGCGACCTACCAGATCGCGACGAACAACGTCGCGTTCACGCAGTCCGTGCTGATGACGAACGAGCTCGCGCGCGTCGGCCAGCACGCGTACGACCACGGTGCGCCGCCGCCGCATGCGGGCGCGGCGCTGCACGCGACGCCGGCGGACCTGCGGGTCGGTCGCGATCCGCGCGTCTCGGCGCAGGTCTGGAAGGGATTCATCGACGGCATCCGCGAGCGCAGCGGCGCGGACGTCGCCGATCGCGTCAGCGCGACGTTCCGGCGCAAGGACGTGCGCAGCGCGTTCGACGAAGCGGCGCGGCCGTACGGCCTGCGCTCCGACGACTACGGCGACGTGTTCGCCGGGTATCTCGTCACGCTGTGGATGACCGCGAACCAGGCGCCGCTGCCGGGCGTGCGCGAGGTGCGGTCGGTCGACGGCCAGGTGCACGGCTATCTCGCGTGCAGCGGCGTCCCCGCGGATCCGCGGCAGCGGCAGCTGCAGGCCGAGCAGATGATGTACGAGGTCGTCGCGACGATCTACGCGCGCCAGGAAGCCGAGCGCAGCGGGAATCGGCGCGCGCTCGCGGACATGGCCGCGAACGCGCAGCGGAACTTCCTCGCGCACGGCCTGAACCTGCAGGCGATGACGTTGCGGGAGGGCAGCGGCTTGGTGCGCCGTTGATGGAGCGCGAGCGCGCCTCGGCGCCTGCCGAGCCCGGCGTTCCGGCCGTGCCGGCCGCGGGCGACTTCCGCGGCGCCGAGTTCCTGCGCACGCGCCGGCTCGTCCTGCGCGAGCTGCGTCTCGCCGACGTCGGCGCGCTGATCGCGTTGAACGCGCAGCCCGAGGTCTCGCGCTGGCTCGTGGAACCGTGCCCGACCGACTATTTCGGCGTCGCCAAGATCGTCGTCCGCGCGAACGAGAATTATCTGCTGCGGCCCGGATTGGGCGTATGGCACGCGAGCGACGCGCACGGGTGCTTCGTCGGCGTGTTCTCGCTCGTGCCGATCGACGGCGGCGACGAGGTCGAGATCGGCACGCGCCTGCTGCCCGCGGCCTGGGGCCGGCTGTATCCGGTCGAGGGCGGCCGCGCGCTGTGCGCGCATGCGTTCGAGCGCATCGGCCTGTCGCACCTGGTCGGGCTCTGTCATCCGCACAACCGCGCGGTGCCGGCGATCCTGCGCCGGCTCGGCTTCCGCGCGGACGGCGAGACACGGCACTTCGGCAACGTCGCGTTGCGCTACGTGCTGCGGCGCGAGGACTGGCGCACGCGGGTTCGCCGAGCGCAGGCCTCCGCCGTCGCGCAACCACACGAAGGAGCGGTTTCGTGAACGCGATCCACGACGGCAACGGCGCGGCGGAGCGGCATCCGTACGCGATCGGCGCGGACCCGGCGCTGTCGGCGCAGGTGCGCGCGGAGCTGCTCGACACGCTCGCCGCGCGCACGCAGTTCGGCCGCGACGAAGCCGCGCGCGAGCTCGACGCGCGCGACGTGCCGGCCGAGTTCCTGCAGCAGCTCGGCGATCTCGGCCTGATGCCGGACAACCTGCCGGACCTGCTCGCCGCGCATCTGATCGCGATGTGGTCGGTCGTCCACGATGCGCCGCTGCCGGACCGAGCGATCGCGCAGGGCCTGGTCAAGCAGTTCACCGCGATGCTCGCCGGCAACGCGGTCGCGGCGGACCCGACCAAGCGCCAGCTGATGGGCGAGGCGCTGCTCTACGAGACCGTGCTGACGCTCGAGGCGCAGCGCGCGGCGCGCGAGGCGGGCGATCCGTCGATGCTGAAGCAGATGGCGGAGTCGGCGCAGCGGAACTTCCTCGCGCAGCGCGCGATCGACCTGCGCCGGACGCGGCTCACCCCGGCCGGCCTGCAGCGCGGCTGACGGAGGGACGCGCGCGTGGCTGAGCAGGAAGACACCGGCAATCGAACCGAGAAGCCGACCCCGGAGCGCCTGAAGAAGGCGCGCAAGGAAGGCGACGTCAGCAAGAGCCGCGAGATCACCAGCACCGTGCTCGTGCTGGTCTGGCTCGTGCTGATCGGGCTCATGTGGTCGTCGATCGAGCAGCGCGTCGGCGGCCTCGTCAAGGCGGCGCTCGGCGCGATCGGCCAGCCGTTCGCGATCGCCGCGCCGGCGCTCGGTCGCAAGGCGCTCGAGGCGGGCCTGTGGATCTGCCTGCCGCTGCTGTTCGGCGCGGTCTTCGTCGGCGTCCTGACCGAGTTCCTGCAGGCCGGGCCGGTGCTCGCGCCGAAGAAGGCCAAGCCCGACCTCAAGCACGTCAATCCGATGTCCGGGCTCAAGAAGATCTTCTCGAAGGACAACCTCATCGAGGTCGTCAAGGCGATCGTCAAGAGCAGCGCGCTGATCGGCATCTTCGTCGTCGTGCTGTTCCACTACATTCCCGAGCTCGCCGCTCAGCCCTACGGCGAGCCGCAGAGCACCGGCGCGCTGCTGTGGGCGAGCGCGATGCGCATCGGCGTGTGGGTCGTGTTCGTGTTCTTCTTCATCTCGGTGCTGGACGCGTTCTACCAGCGCTTCTCGTTCATGAAGAAGATGCGCATGAGCATCCGCGACATCCGGCAGGAGCTGAAGGAGAACGAAGGTGATCCGCACATCAAGGGACGACGCCGCCAGCTCCACCACGAGTGGGCGCAGCAGAACATGCTGTCGTCCGTACGCCGCTCGAGCGTCGTCGTGACGAACCCGACGCACGTCGCGGTCGCGCTGTACTACGAGCCCGGCGAGACCGACCTGCCGCTCGTCGTCGCGAAGGGCGAGGACTACGAGGCGAAGCTGATCCGCGAGGCGGCCGAGGAGGCCGGCGTGCCGATCATGCGCAACGTCGAGCTCGCGCGCGGTCTGTACCAGCGCGCCGAACTCGACGACTATCTGCCGACGGAGTTCTTCGAGGCCGTCGCCGAGCTGCTGCGCTGGGCCGAGAGCGTGCGCGAGCACCGCGACGGCAAGTAGGCGGCGCGGACCCGTACTCGGTCCGCGCGGCGGCCTACGGCGCGGGCGTCCGCGCTCAGAGCATCTTGCCGAGCGCGTCGAGCAGCTGCGTGTTGTGCGCGACCGAGCGCACGACGACCTCGACGATCGCGCCGAGCGCGAGCAGCAGCACCCAGGTCGCGAGCCACGCCTTCATCGGCATCGCGAGCGAGAACACGTTCAGCTGCTGCGCGTAGCGGTTGACGAGCCCGAGCGCGATGTCGAGCAGGCTGGTCACGATCAGCGCCGGCGCCGAGAACATCAGCACGGCCGTCATCAGGAAGCCGAACTGGCTCGCGAAGAAGCCGACGCCGCCGGCGTGCAGCGGCGGCAGCGCGTTCGCGACCGGCCACAGCCGGTAGCTCGTCAGCAGGATGTCGATGAACATCGTGAACGCGCCGGTCGCCATGAACAGCCAGGCGCCGAGCTGGCCGAGGAACAGGCCGGTCAGCGAGGTCTGGTGCCCCGAGATCGGGTCCATGACGTTCGCCATCGACGAGCCGACCTTGACGTCGATGACGTTGCCGGCGCTGCCGAGCGCCCAGAACATCGCGCCGAAGCAGAAGCCGATCGCGGTGCCGACGAACACTTCCTTCAGGATGATCAGCGCCCAGGTGCTCTGCATCATCGCTTCGCCCGGCGCGGCCGCGAACGCGATCGGGCAGGCGACGATCGCGAGGCTGACGAAGAAGCTGTTGCGGACGAGCGCCGGCACCGTGTCGCCGGTCATCAGCGGCACGATCAGGAACGCCGCCGCGATGCGCGGCAGCGTCAGCGCGATCGCGAGCATCTGACCTTGCAGGTGCTCAAACGGCATCGCGCCGCGCTCCCGCCGCCGTCCGCCGCCCGCGCATCAGTGGATCAGCGTCGCGAAGTTGCTGAACAGCCGGTCGGAGAAGTTGTACAGCGCGCCGCCGAGCACGGTCGCGGTCGCGAACAGCGCGACGACGACGGCGACGAACTTCACCGCGTACGGAAACGTCTGCTCCTGCAGCTGCGTGACCGCCTGCAGGAACGCGATCAGCAGGCCGACGATCGCGGCGGCGAGGATCGGCGGCGCCGACAGCAGCAGCACCAGCCACAGAGCTTCGCGCGCCAGCTGGATCTCGCTCGCGTACATGCGTCACCGGTACGTCGCGACGAGGCCGTGGATCAGCTTGGCCCAGCCGTCGAGCACGACGAACAGCAGCAGCTTGAACGGCAGCGAGACCATCGTCGGCGACAGCATCATCATGCCGAGCGCGAGCAGGATGTTCGACACGATCAGGTCGATGACGACGAACGGCAGGAACAGCAGGAAGCCGATCTGGAACGCCTCGGTCAGCTCGCTGACCGTGAACGCGGGCACGACGACGATGAAGTCCTCGGCGCCGAGCCCGGCCTGCTGCTCCGGCGTCAGCAGCTTCTTCGCGCTCTCGAGGAAGAAGTCGCGCTCGCGCTCGTGCGAATGCTTGATCAGGAACCGGCGCAGCGGCTCCTTGCCGGTGTTGATGATCTGCCCGAGCCGCTCGACGCTGAGCTTCTGCTGCGGCGCCGCGCCCGGCGGCGCCTGCGCCTGCGCGGCCGGCGTGCCGGTGTCGATGTCGCGCATCGTGTCGAGGATGACCGGATACATCACGTAGATCGACAGGATGATCGCGAGGCCATTGATGACGACGTTCGGCGGCGTCTGCTGCAGGCCGAGCGCGTTGCGCAGCAGGCTGATCACGACGACGATCTTCGTGAACGAGGTGACCATGACCGCGACGAACGGCGCCAGCGCGAGGCCGACGACCGTCGTGATGACGAGTGCGGGCGAGAAGTTATTGAGATCCACGCTCGTCCCCGATCCGCGTGACCTTGACCCCGAGCAGCTCGCCGAGCGCGACGAGCTCGCCGTTGCCGACGACCGCGCCGTTGACGCGCAGCGTGACCTGCGCGCTCTCGACCGGCTGCCGCAGCGGCAGGATCTGTCCGGCCTTGATGCGCTCGAGCGCGGCGAAGTCGACGTCGAGCGCGTCGAGCAGCAGCTCGATGCGGACCGGAATCGCGTCGCGCGGATCCGTGGACGTGTCGGGCGGGGGTGGGGTCATCGTCGCTTCGATCCTGAGGTCGGCGGGGGTGAGCGCGCGCGTGATCTCGACGCCGTCGGCCGCCGCGCGCGCGGCCCAGGCGTAGCGCGCGTCGGTCGCCGCGTCGCCGCTGTCGACCTGCAGGCGCAACGACGACGCGACGCTCTCGCGTGTGCCGAGCAGGACGACGTCGCCAACCTGCAGCGCGCGCAGCTCGCCGGCCGAGAGCTGCAGCGGCGGCAGCCGCAGCCGGCAGTGCAGCGGCACCTCGCCGCGCTCGATGCGCGCGCGCGTGCCGTCCTCGTCGCGCCGCCAGCCGTCGGCGGCGATCAGCGCTTCGATCGCGGCGCGGTCGAGGCCGAGCCGGCCTTCGCAGCCGCCCTCGCCGCGGTCGAAGCGGAAGCCGACCCAGTGCCAGACGTCGGCGGCCGCGGGCGGCTCGGCGAGCAGTTCGACCGGCAGCAGCGGCAGGCCGAGCGTACCGGCGAGACGCTCGACGAGCGCGTCGTAGGCGACCGCCCACGCGAGCAGGCGCGCGTCGCCGGCGAAGTCGTGCCAGGTGCGGTCGCCGATCGCGGCGCTGCCGCGCTCGGCCGACAGCGTCAGCAGGATGCGGCCGTGCGCGTGCGTCAGCACGGCCGTCGTCGCCGGCACCGGCTGCTGCGCGACGTCGGCGCGCAGCTCGAGGCGCGCCGTGCCGTCCTCGCGCAGCAGCCGGTCGCCGGCGCCGAGCAGGCGCGTCGACGCGTCGGCGCGTTCGGACGAGATCGTTCGCAGCCGCTCGGCGATGCAGCCCGGCGCGCGCGGCGCGTCTTCGAGATCGGCGGGAACGGCGGTCATCGCTGCGCGGCTCCGGACGGATGCGGCTGCTCGTGTCCGAGCGCGATGCGGATGACCTCGGCGACGTTGCGCGCGCCGAGCTTCGACATCAGGTTCGAACGGTGCAGCTCGACGGTCTTGATGCTGATGCCGAGCACGTCGGCGATCGTCTTGTTGAGCTTTCCGGCCACGACGAGCTCGAGCACCTGGCGCTCGCGCGGCGTCAGCCGCTCGAGCACCGTCGTGTTCGGTCCGTCGTCGCTGCGCCGCGTCGCCGCGTGCAGCGCCTGCACGAGTGTGACCGGATCGAATGGCTTCTCGATGAAATTGACCGCGCCGTTGCGCATCGCTTCGACCGCGAGCGGAACGTCCGCGTGCGCGGTCACGAAGATCAGCGGCAGCTCGACCGCGCGCCGGCGCAGCTCCTGCTGCAGCTCGATGCCGCTCATGCGCGGCATGCGCACGTCGCTCAGGATGCACGCGGCCGAGCTCGGCGCCGTGCCGCCGTCGAGCGCGGCGAGCAGCGCGGCGGCGTCGGCGAACGCGGCGACTTCGAAGCCGGCGTCCTCGAGCAGCCATTGCGTCGAGGCGCGGAACTCGTCGTTGTCGTCGACGAGCAGCACCCGGATCGCGCCGGCGGCGGTCATGCGGCCTCCGCCGGCAGCGTGAACGCGAACGTGCTGCCGCCGTCCGGGTTCGGCTCGGCGAACAGCCGGCCCTCGTGGAACTCGAGGATCGAACGGCAGATCGCCAGGCCCATGCCGAGCCCGTCGGATTTCGTGCTGAACAGCGGCGCGAACATCTTCTCGGCGAAGTCCGCGCCGATGCCGGGACCGCGGTCGCGCACGCGCACCTCGATCATGCCGTCGAGGTCGCGGCGCGCGCCGATGACGATCTCGCGCTCGGCGACGACGGTCTCGCGCATCGCGTCGATCGCGTTCTTGACGAGGTTCAGCAGCACCTGCTCGATCATGACGCGGTCGGCGATCACGCGCGGCAGCGACTTCGGCAGGTCGGCGACGATGCGCACCTGGTGCTGCTCGGCCTCGAGCCGCAGCAGCTCGACGACGGTGCGCGCGAGCGCGTCGAGCGGGTGCGGCGCGCGGTTCGGGTTGCGCGTGCGCACGAACTCGCGCAGCCGCGCGATGACCGCGCTGGCGTGCTCGGCCTGGGTGCGCGCGAGCGCGATGCCCTGGCGCAGGCGCGGGTTCGCCGCGTCGCCGCGCTCGATCATCGCGTCGCAGGTGCTGAGATAATTGATGATCGCGCCGAGCGGCTGGTTCAGCTCGTGCGCGAGCGTCGTCGCCATCTCGCCGACGCTCAGCATGCGCGAGGTGAACAGCAGCTGCTCCTGCTGCTGCTTGTGCTGGCGCAGCGCTTCGATCTCGTCGCTCAGGCTGCTGACGAACACCGCGTCGCAGCGCACGCCGCGCGCCGAGCCGAGCTCGCGCCAGGCGAGCCGGTACCAGCGCCGCGTGCGCGGCGCGTAGCACTGCACGTCGTCGCCGCTCTCGACGTGCGACTCGAACTCGGCGTCGAAGCGGCGCCGGTTCGGATTCGTGCCGAGGTGCGCGAACTCGTCGGCGAACGCGGCGTTCAGGACCAGCGCGGTGCCGTCGCTGCGGCGGAACACCGCGCACGGCATCGGCAGCGCGTCGATCAGGGCGTTCAGCATCGCGTTCGGGCGCCCGGAGGACGCCGGACTCGCGGAGCGGACAGACTCGCAATTCGTCGTCGACATCATCGTTATCCTATCTGCGCGCCGCGCTCCCCGCGCGACGACGCTGCGGCCGGAGCCGCCGGAGACCGATCCATGAATCCCAGATGTTGCCTCGCGCTGGTCCTCGTGCTCGCGTCGAACGTTCGCGTCGCCGCCGCGGCGGATCCCGCGGCCGCGGACGTGTCGCCGGGCTCGCCCCTGCTCGCCCTCGTCGTGCCCCTGCTGGCCGTCGTGTTCGCGTTGGCGGCGCTGTGGTGGATGCTGCGGCGCCAAAGCGGTCGCGGCGGCGCGGCGGGACCCGCACGCATCGTGCAGGTGCTCGCCGTCGGGCCGCGCGAGCGGGTACTGATCGTCGATCACGACGCGCGCCGGTTCGTGCTCGGCGTGACGCAATCCCGGATCAGCCTGCTCGCCGACCTCGATCGGAAGCATGCCGCAAAGCCGGTCGAGAGCGCCAGCCATTCACCGAACGCGAACGCGGTGCAAACATACGATTAACGATGAGTCGACACTCCATCCCAGGGTTTACCCTAGGGCTTGCCGAACCGTGACTTCGTTCTGCTAGTCTCGACGATGGGGGATCGCCAAGCATAAATTCGCTGTACCGTCGCCGCAGCGGAACGCGGCGATCATCGACGAGAGTCACTGCGTGCGGATCGGATCGATGCTCGAGCGCCTCCACCAACGTCAGCGGTTACCGCGTTCCGGCGTGGCGACGCAGGGCGGCGGACGCGCGGCGGCCCCGGCCTCGGCCACGCCGCGGAGGACCGCGGAGGTCGCCCGATGAACGCGGTCGCAGCGTTCTTCCGCGCCGGCAGCGGCCGGCGCAGCTACAGCGACATCGTCCTCGTCTTCGGCGTCGTCGCGATCGTCGCGCTGATGATCCTGCCGCTGCCGATGGCGGCGATCGACACGCTCGTCGCGATCAACATCCTCGTCGGCATCGGCCTGCTGCTGATCGCGATCTACATACCCACTCCGGTCGCGTTCTCGAGCTTCCCGAGCGTGCTGATGCTGACCACGCTGTTCCGGCTCGCGCTGTCGATCGCGATCACGCGCTCGATCCTGCTGAACGCCGACGCCGGGCACATCATCGACACGTTCGGCAACGTCGTCGTCTCCGGCAACCTCGTCGTCGGCCTCGTGATCTTCCTGATCATCACGGTCGTGCAGTTCATCGTCGTCGCGAAGGGCGCCGAGCGCGTCGCCGAGGTCGCGGCGCGCTTCTCGCTGGACGCGATGCCGGGCAAGCAGCTCTCGATCGACTCGGACCTGCGCTCGGGCATCCTCGACAAGGACGAGGCCAAGCGCAAGCGCCGCCTGCTCGAGATCGAAAGCCAGCTCCACGGCAGCCTCGACGGCGCGATGAAGTTCGTCAAGGGCGACGCGATCGCCGGCATCGTCATCATCATCATCAACCTGCTCGGCGGCCTCGCGGTCGGCATGCTGCAGCACGGCATGGCGCTCGGCGACGCGGTCCACACCTACAGCATCCTGACGATCGGCGACGGCCTGGTCGGACAGATCCCGGCGCTGCTCGCGTCGATGTCGGCCGGCCTGATCGTCACGCGCACGGCGAACGACGGCGAGGCGAAGCACCTCGGCGCCGCGATCGCGTCGCAGATCTCGAACGAGCCGCGCGTGATCCTCGTGACCGGCCTGATCGCGCTGCTGATGATGAGCGTGCCGGGCTTCCCGGTGTTCGTGTTCCTGCTGCTCGGCCTCGTCTTCGTCGGCATCGCCGCGTGGCGCTTCCGCCACAACGTCGGCTTCCTGCGCCGGCTGTTCAAGGTCGGCGACGCGAGGGAGCTGATGCCGATCGACGTCGTCGCGAGCGACGATCTGACCACGCCGCCGGCGCTGCTCGTCGAGATGGACCTGCAGATGCTGCGCCTGCTCGGCCCGGCGAACGTGCGCGCCGCGCTGCGCGAGACCGTCGGCACGCTGCGCGAGGAATACGGCGTGCCGTTGCCGCCGCCGGTGTTGCGCGCCGGCTCCGGCCTGGCCGCGAACGCGTACCGCGTCGTCGCGCACGGCGTGCGCATCGGCAGCGGCCGTCTGCATCCGGGCGCGCGCTTCCTGCCGGCCGCGCGCAACGCCGCGAAGGCCGCGCTGCCGGCGCCCGCTGCGGACGCCGACGCCGAGGGCGCCTACCTGCCGGCGTTCCCCGGCGAATGGCGCGAGGCGGCCGAGGGCGGCGGCAGCGTCGGCGCCGAGGACGCGCTCGGCGCGCTCGACGTGCTGCGCCGGCATCTGCGCGGCGCGCTCGAGCAGCACCTGAACCTGTTCATCGGCATCCAGGAAACCTCGAACCTGTTCAACGGGCTCAGCCGCGACTATCCGGACCTCGTTCGCGAGATGCTGCGCGTCGTCTCGCCGCAGCGCGTCGCCGACATCCTGAAGCGGCTCGTCGAGGAGCGCATCCCGGTGCGCCACCTGCGCGACGTGTTCGAGGCCGTCACCGACGCGGCGAGCCGCGAGAAGGACATCGTGCTCGTCGCCGAGTACGTCCGCGTCGCGCTGCGCCGCCACATCAGCGACCGCTACGCCGGCGCGGGCCGCACGCTGCAGGTGCTCGTCGCGCATCCGGAGCTCGAGGACCGTCTGCGCCGCTCGGTCCACGTCAGCGGCGGCAGCGCGCAGCTCGCGGTCGAGCCGCAGCTCGCCGAGAACCTGCTCGCGCAGGTGCACGCGCGCGCCGGCGCCGTGGCCGACGCGAACGTCGTGCTGCTGTGCTCGATGGACGTGCGCAGGCATCTGCGCAAGCTGACCGAAATCGAATTCCCCGAGCTGCCGGTGCTCTCCTATCAGGAGCTGGTGCCGGACGTGAAGCTCGTGCCGCTGGGGCAGTTGGCGGCTTGAGACGGAGGGCGGCGACGCTCGGGATCGTTTGTATCGTTGCGATGATCTAGGGGTAGAGGATGCGAAGGGCGGGAACGGGGATTGGGAACGCGCGAATCGGTATCTGGCTCATGACGATAATGCTCGCTACATCGCTTGTGGCGATCGGGACCGCTCACGCGGCACCGATTCCGTTCAAGCGCGGCGAGGTCGACTACGCGCCGCAGAACCAGCCGCTGGCGGACTTCCTGCAGGAGTTCTTCGCCGATCAGGGGCTCGCAGTCGTCATCAGCCCGCAGCTGCGCGCGCGCGGCGGCACGATCAGCGGCACGCGCTCGGGTTCGCCGCAGAAGGTGTTCAACTCGGTCGTCGGCTCTAACGACCTGATCAGCTACTACGACGGCGCGTCGGTCTATGTCTATCTCGCGCAGGAGCGCATGACGCGCTACACGAACCTGCAGCCGGCGCACGTCGAGGATTTCGTCGCCGCGTTCCAGAAGATGCGGCTCGGCGACGACGGCAACACGTTCTCCGCGACGAGCGGCAACGGTCTCGTGATGATCACCGGCACGCCGCGCTTCGTCGAGCAGGTGCTGCAGCTCGCCGACGCGGTCAACGGGCAGATCCCGAACACGACGACGGTGTTCAAGTACTACAAGCTGCGCTACGCCTGGGCCGCCGACACGACGATGACGGTCGGCAACCGGCAGATGACCGTGCCCGGCGTCGCGAGCCTGCTGCGCGAGCTCGTCGCAGCGACGCCGCAGTTCGCCAGCGAGGAGGCGCAGGAGAAGCTGCTGCGCCCGTCGTCGACGAAGCTGCGCGGCCGCGGCCTCGCCGCGGTCGGCGGCCAGCCGCCGCCGGACGGCGACGAGACGAAGCGCTCCGGCGACATCGTGCCGGCGACGACGCCGGCGACCGACGCCGGCCCGAACGCGCGCATCGTCGCCGACACGTTCCGCAACGCGATCATCGTGCGCGACGCGCCGGACCGCATCGGCATGTACGACCGTCTGATCCAGGCGCTCGACGTCGAGCCGCAGATGGTCGAGATCGAGGCGACGATCATCGACGTCGACAAGGGCAAGCTGAGCCAGCTCGGCGTCAACTGGCGCTACCGCAACAACGGCGGCCGCGGCGAGATCGACTTCCTGCCGAGCGAGACCTCGCCGAACACGAACAAGCCGAACTTCGCGACCTCGGTGCGCCACCGCGACGCATACGGCAACTACACGAGCGACAACATCGACACGCTGAACCAGCTCGCCGGCTTCCAGCTCGGCGCGATCATCGGCGACTCGTCGCGGTTCCTGATCCGCGTCAACGCGCTCGCCTCGGACAACGTCACGAACATCGTCGCGCGGCCGCAGGTCATGACGCTGAACGACACCGAGGCGGTCATCGAGAACAGCCAGACGATCTACGTGCCGGTCGCCGGCGCGTACGACGTCGACCTGTTCAACGTCGTCGCCGGCACCGTGCTGCGCGTGACGCCGCATCTCGTCCTCGAGAGCGGCGAGCGCCGCATCCGCATGATGGTGCAGATCGAGGACGGCGACGTCACCGTGCAGCAGACCGCGTCGAACGGCCAGAACGTCAACATCCCGCTGGTCACGCGCAAGGCGGTCAACACGCAGGCGCTGATCGACGAAGG
>DASWOS010000195.1:0-4940 GCA_036398645.1 Dokdonella sp.
GCGGCCTTCGACGATGCGGTCGGAACCGCCGTGGTGGCGGCCGCGGCCGGAAGGATCGTCGGTGTCGAACTGGCGCGCTCGACTTCGCGTGACACGAACTCGACGGCGAAGAAACGAAAGCTCGACCGGCGTCGCGCCGAGGGCAGCCGAGCTGCCGTGGCCCGAAGCAGACCGAAGCAGCGGCCCGAATCACCGATCTTCGAACGTCGCGGCGGTCGCAACCGCGTCGGTGCGTAGCGACGCGTCGAGCGAGGCTGCCGGCCGCGACGGCCGCCGAGGCCGTTTCGCACCGTCACGCTCGTTCGACCCTTTCGAGCGACGGGCCGGACGTGGTGGGCCCGCTCGGATTCGAACCGAGGACCAAGGGATTATGAGTCCCCTGCACTAACCGCTGTGCTACAGGCCCACGCCGGGAACGCGCGAGTCTAACCGGGGCATCCCGCAAACGAAAACGCCCGCGTCGCGCGGGCGTTTCCGTGTTCCCGTCGGCGGCGCGGAACGCGCGGCCGCGCGGTGGTCACTCGAGGTCGAGGAACGAGCGCAGCTGCTCCGAGCGGCTCGGATGGCGCAGCTTGCGCAGCGCCTTCGCTTCGATCTGGCGAATCCGCTCGCGCGTGACGTCGAACTGCTTGCCGACCTCTTCCAGCGTGTGATCGGTGTTCATGTCGATGCCGAAGCGCATGCGCAGCACCTTCGCCTCGCGCGGCGTCAGGCCGGCGAGCACGTCGCGCACGGTCTCCATCAGACCGATGTTCGTCGACGAGTCGATCGGCGAGACGATCGTCGAATCCTCGATGAAGTCGCCGAGGTGGCTGTCCTCGTCGTCGCCGATCGGAGTCTCCATCGAGATCGGCTCCTTGGCGATCTTCAGCACCTTGCGGATCTTGTCCTCGGGCATCTCCATCTTGACCGCGAGCTCGTCCGGCGTCGGCTCGCGGCCCATCTCCTGCAGCATCTGCCGGCTGATGCGATTCAGCTTGTTGATCGTCTCGATCATGTGCACCGGAATGCGGATCGTGCGCGCCTGATCCGCGATCGAGCGCGTGATCGCCTGGCGGATCCACCACGTCGCGTAGGTCGAGAACTTGTAGCCGCGGCGGTACACGAACTTGTCGACGGCCTTCATCAGGCCGATGTTGCCTTCCTGGATCAAATCGAGGAACTGCAGGCCGCGGTTCGTGTATTTCTTCGCGATCGAGATGACCAGGCGCAGGTTCGCCTCGACCATCTCCTTCTTCGCGCGGCGTGCCTTCGCCTCGCCGATCGACATCGCGCGATTGATCTCCTTGATGTCGGCGACGTTCAAATACAGCGCGTTCTCGATCGCGATCAGCTTTTCCTGCTCGGCGACGATCGCGCCGCGCTGCGTCTTGATCGCCGGCGACCACTTCTGGCGCTTGCGCGCGAGCTCGTCCGCCCAGCCGGTGTTCGTCTCGTTCGACGGGAACAGCTTCAGGAAGTCCTTGCGCGGCATGCGCGCGTGCTTGATGCACAGCTCGCCGATCACGCGCTCGTGATTGCGGATGTTGTTGACGACTTCGCGCAGCTTGCGCACGAAGCTGTCGATCATGACGGCCGGCAGCTTCAGCTTCAGGAACGCCTCGGCCATCTCGTCGCGCAGCTTCTGCGCCTTGCGGTCGGCGCTGCCGTACTTCTCCGCGGTCTTCTGGAACTTCGCGTAGAGCTGGCGCAGCTCGTCCATGCGGCGCGCGACTTCGGCGAGATCGAGGCCGGTGTCGACCGGGTCGGAGTCTTCGCCGCCTTCCTCTTCTTCCTCGTCCTCCTCGGCGGCCGCGGCGGCGTCGTCGACGGTCTCGGCGACGACGACGTCGGGCTGCTCCATGTCGGCGAAGCCGGCGAGCACCTCGGACAGGCGCTTCTTGCCCTCGGTGTGCTGGTCGTACTCCTCGAGCAGCAGCTGGATGGACCACGGGAAGCTCGCCAGCGCGGACTGCACCTGGTTCAGGCCTTCCTCGATGCGCTTCGCGATCGCGATCTCGCCCTCGCGCGTCAACAGCTCGACCGTGCCCATCTCGCGCATGTACATGCGCACCGGATCGGTCGTGCGGCCGACCTCGGCGTCGACCGCCGACAGCACGGCGACGGCTTCCTCGGTCGCGGTGTCGTCGTCGGCGGCGACCGGCGTCTCCGGCAGCAGCGTCTCGGTATCGGGCGCGACTTCGTGCACCTCGATGCCCATGTCGTTGATCATGCCGATGATGTCTTCGATCTGCTCCGGATCGACGATGTCGTCGGGCAGATGGTCGTTGACTTCGGCGTAGGTCAGGTAGCCCTGCTCCTTACCCTTGATGATCAGGGTCTTGATCTCGGACTGTTGCTCCTGATTGTGTTCGGCGGCCATGAGGATTCCGGAAGTTCCGTGCTGCAAAGGAAATGAAGTATAGGAGCCGCGTCAAGGGCGAGCCCGGCGCGGCCGGACGCGCCGGCGCGATTCGTTGCATTTGCAACCATCGGTGCCGGCCATGGCGGAAGACGCTGCGCTCCGGCGCGGACGCGCTCGGCTCAATTCGCTTCGAGCCAGAACGTGACCGGCCCGTCGTTGACGAGGTGCAGCTTCATATGGGCGCCGAAACGCCCGGTTTCCACCCCCGCGTGGCGCGCACGCGCGAGTTCGACGAGTCGGTCGAACCAGCGTTTCGCGCGCTCCGGCGGGGCCGCGGTCGAGAACCCGGGGCGCATGCCGGAACGCGTGTCCGCGGCGAGCGTGAACTGCGAGACGAGCAGCAGGCCGCCGCCGGCCTCGCGCAGCGAGCGGTTCATGCGCCCGTCGCCGTCGGCGAACACGCGATAGCCGAGCACGCGCTCGACGAGCCGCTCCGCCTGCGCCTCGCCGTCGTCCGGCTGCACGCCGATCAGCGCGACGAGCCCGGGACCGATCGCTCCGACCGGCACGCCGTCGACCTCGACGCGGGCTTCGCTGACACGCTGGATCAACGCGATCATCGGCGCTGCGGACGCGGGGCGGGGACCGGGGCGGGGCCGCGCAGCTTAGCGCAGCGCCGCGCCGGACGGCGACCGCGCCGCGACGCACGCGCCGCCGCCGCGCACCGCGACGACGAACCGCGGCGCGCGTCCGCCCGCGCAAGCTACAATCGACCGATCCCGCCATGACGTCTCCTGCGCTCGCCTGGCCGATGGCGCTGCTGTACGGCAGCCTGCGCCTGCTCGGCCGTCTGCCTCTGCCGCTGCTGCATGCCGCGGGCGCTCTGCTCGGCCGCGTGCTCCGGCTCGTGCCGAACCGCACGCGGCGCATCGTCGAGCGCAACCTGTCGCTCCTGTTAACGCAAGACAGCGCCGAAACCCGACACCGGCTCGTGCGCGAGACGCTGATCGAGACCGGCAAGTCGCTGACCGAGGTCGCGAAGATCTGGGGCACTCCGCCCGCATCCGCGCTCGCGCTGATTCGCGAAGTGCGCGGCCGAGCGCTGTTCGACGCGGCGCTCGCGCGCGGCCGCGGCCTGATCGTCGCGGCGCCGCATCTCGGCTGCTGGGAGCTCCTGAACTACTGGCTCGCCGCGCAGACGCCGCTCGCGATCCTGTACCGCGCGCCGCGGCACGCATTCGTCGAGCCGCTGCTGCGCAAGGCGCGCGGCGCGCTGCCGGTCGAGCAGGTACGCGCGGAGGGCGCCGGCGTGCGCGCGCTGTACCGGCGCCTCGCGGCCGGCGGCGTCGTCGGCATCCTGCCGGACCAGCGGCCGCGCCGCGGCGAGGGCGTCGACGCGCCGTTCTTCGGCCTACCGGCGCCGACGATGGTGCTGCTGCCGCGGCTCGCGCAGCGCACCGGCGCGACCGTGCTGTTCGGCTTCCTCGAGCGGCTGCCGCGCGGGCGCGGCTATCGCGCGCACTTCCTCGAAGCGCCGCCGGCGCTGACGGACCCGAACATCGAAATCGCCTGCGCCGCGCTGAACCACGGCATCGAGACCTGCGTACGCCTCGCGTTCACGCAGTACCAGTGGTCGTACAAACGCCATCCGAGCCGCGTGCGCGCACCGCGCGGCGCCGACGCGTAGAGACCGGCGCTCAGCCGCCGCTCGCGCGTCGCAGCCGGCGCAGGAACACGGCCATCTCCTTCTCGGCCTGCACGTCGCCGCGACCGCGCGCGATCTCGATGCCGCGCTCGTACGCCGTGATCGCGCCGGCCGCGTCGCCGCCGGCCTCGAGCGCGCGGCCGAGCTGCTTCCACGCCGCGGAATAGTTCGCGTCGAACGCGACCGCCTAGCGCAGTGCGACGGCCGCGCCGGCCGCGTCGCCGCTCTCGAGCAGCGCGCTGCCGAGCGCGAAGCGCAGCATCGCGCCGTCGCGCGGGCCACCGAGCTGCGCGCGCAGCCTCGCGACGAGATTCGCGTCGAGCGGAGGCATGCTCGCCGTCCGCCCTCAGCGCCGCCCGCGGTGGACGTCGTGAGTGGCGACGCCGACCTCTTTCGGCGGCTTCGCGAAGAACTCCGGATGCTTCAGCGAGCGGTGCATGTCGGCGAGCCCGGCGGCCCAGTGCTCGCGCATCGTCGCCGCGCCGAACGCGTAGTCCTTGTACTGCTCCTCGTAGGACTTCGCGCGATAGATCAGATGCACGATGTTGAACACGCGATCGCAGATCCACGGCCGCAACGCCTCGAGCACGGCCGGCGGCACCTGCTCCGGCGGCACCTGCTTCAGCAGCTCGCCGATCGCGTTGCGCAGCTTCTGCATGCGCGCGACCGCATCGGTGCCGAACCGCGTGCGGCTCGAGAACTGGATGTCCTTCTGCCGCTCGAGCACGTCCATCAGCGTGCGCGGCAGATCGCCTCTCGCGCTCCACAGGTCGACCTGGAACACGAGGCTGTCGCGGCGCGGCTCCGTTTCGAGCACGTAGTCGAGCGGCGTGTTCGAGACGAGCCCGCCGTCCCAGTACAGATGCCCGCCGATGCGGGCGGCCGGGAACG
>DASWOS010000196.1:0-17233 GCA_036398645.1 Dokdonella sp.
AGGCGGGCCGCTGCGGCGTGCTGCTCGCGACGCATGCGCTCGACGTCGCCGAGCGCTGGGCCGACCGCGCCGCGCTGCTGCACGACGGACGCATCGTGCGCACCTGGTCGCGCGCGGAGCTCGCCGCGCTGCGCGACGCCGACGGGCTCGAGACCGCGCTCGCGGCGGCGATCGCGCGGCGCTGACGCTCAGGCGACGATCGGCCGCTGCTCCGCGCGGCGGCCGAACTGCATGATCAACGCGCGCAGCGCGGCCGGCTTGACCGGCTTGCGCAACAACGCGTAGCCGAGCGTGCGCGCGCGCAGCGCGAGCTCGGCGCCGGTGTCGGCGGTGATCAGCGCGGCCGGCGGCGGCGCCGGCGCGCAGACCGCCTGCAGCGCCGCGATCGCTTCGAGGCCGTCGAGCGCTGCGTCGAGATGGAAGTCGACGAGCAGCAGATCCGGCCGGCGCCGGCCGGCGGCCTCGAGCGCTTCGGCGAGCGTGCCGGCCAGGTCGCAGGTCAGGCCCCAGCGCGTCAGCAGCGCGGACATGCCGTCGAGGATCGTCGCGTCGTTGTCGAGGCAGAGCACGTGCAGGTCGTGCGAGAACGCGATCGTGTCGCCGGCGCCGCGCGTCGGCGCCGGCGTCGCGCGCGGCGTCGCGCGCGGCAGCTCGACCGCGAACACGCTGCCGCGCCCCGGCCGCGAGCGCACGCTGATGCCGGCGCCGAGCAGATGCGCCATGCGCTCGCAGATCGCCAGGCCGAGGCCGAGGCCTTTCTCGCCCCACGGCGACACGTGGCTGCCGCGGTGGAACTCGTCGAACACGTGCTTCTGCTGATCCTCGGCGATGCCCGGTCCCGTGTCCCAGACCTCGACGCGCACGTTCGCGCCGGCGCGGCGCACGCCGCAGACGACGCCGCCGCTCTTGGTGTAGCGCAGCGCGTTGGCGAGGAAGTTCTGCAGGATCCGGCGCAGCAGGTGCGCGTCGCTGCGCACCCAGACGCGGCTCGGCACGAAGCGCAGCTTGAGCCCGCGGGTCGCCGCGAGCACGCCGAACTGGTGCTGCAACGACTCGATCAGCTCGTCGAGCGCGAAGCTCGACACGTCGACCTGGTACTTGCCGGCTTCGAGCCGCGAGGCCTCGAGCAGCGCGTCGAGCAGGTCTTCGGCCGCCTTGAACGCGGCGTCGATGCGCTCGGCGAGGCGCGCGCTCTCGGCGTCGAGCGGCTGGTGGCGCAGCGCCGAGGTGAACAGCCGCGCCGCGTTCAGCGGCTGCAGCAGGTCGTGGCTCGCCGCGGCGAGGAAGCGGATGCGCGAATGGTTCGCGGCCTCGGCCTGGCGCACCGCGCGCTGCTGCGCGGCGAGCGCGTGCTCGAGCTCGCTGGTGCGCTGCGCGACGCGCTGCTCGAGCGTCTCGTTCGCCTCGCGCAGCGCGCGCTCGACGTGCTTGTACGGCGTGATGTCGCTGAACGTCGTCAGATATCCGCCGCCCGGCAGCGGATCGCCGCGCATCTCGATGACGCGGCCGTCCGGGCGCTCGCGCACGTAGACGTGCGGCGTGCCGATGCGCAGGTGGGCCAGGCGGCGCCGGATCTGCGTCTCGACGTCGCCGCCGCCGAGCAGCCCGGCCGCGGCGTTGTGGCGGATCAGGTCGGCGACCGGCCGGCCGACGTAGACGAAGCCGTCCGGATAGTCGAACAGATCGAGGTAGCGACGGTTCCAGGCGACGATGCGCAGGTCGCGGTCGACGACGCTGATGCCCTGCGCCATGTTGTCGAACGTGACCGTCAGCAGCTCGCGGTTGAAGCGGAGCTCCTGCGAGGTGTGGTCGAGCAGGATCGCCGCCTCCGACAGGTCGAGGCCAGTGCCGCGCAGCGCACTGGTCAGCATGCGCCGCGCCGAGGCCGCGCCGATCGCGCCGGCGAGCATGCGCTCGGTGTGCTGCACGAGCGCGCGGTCCGCCGCGCCGTCCGGCGGCAGCGGCTTGCCGGCGGTCTCGGCGTACTCGGCGAACGCGCGCGCGGCGTGGCGCTCGCCGACGATGCGCTCGGCGATCGCGGCGAGGTCGGCGACGCGCACGCGGCCACGCCACTCGCCGATCGCCGGCGCGCGCATCGCGTACGGATCGAGGAATGCCGCCGCGCGCAGGCGCTCCTCGACGCCGGGCCGGAAGCGCAACGAGACGAACACGCAGCAGCCGACGTTCGCGAGCAGCGACCAGAACGCGCCGTGCGTGACCGGCTCCCAGCCGGTCATCATGAACAGCGCGTGCGGCTTCAGCCAGCCGATGCCGAGCGGGCCCTGCTCGACCCACGCGCTCGGCAGCCATTGCGCCTGCGCCAGCGTCGGCAGCAGCAGCGTGTAGGCCCAGACCGCGAAGCCGGCGGAGAGGCCGGCGACGACGCCGACGCGGCTCGCGCCGCGCCAGTACAGCCCGCAGACGATCGCCGGCGCGAACTGCGCGACCGCGGCGAACGAGAGCAGGCCGATCGCGGCGAGGTTCTGCGCGTGCGTCGTGTGGCGGTAGTAGACGAATGCGAGCAGGCCGAGCGCGACGATCGTCGCGCGACGCACGCCGAGCACGAGCTGCGACAGGTCCGCCTTCTGCTCGAGCCGGAACGCCCGCACGCGCAGCAGCGCCGGCATCACGAGATCGTTGCTGACCATCGTCGCGAGCGCGACCGAGGCGACGATGACCATGCCGGTCGCGGCCGAGAAGCCGCCGAGATACGCGAGCACCGCGAGCAGGTGCTCGCCGCGCGCGAGCGGCAGCCAGAGCACGTACGCGTCGGGCGACACCGCGCTGCCGCGCGCGGCCGCACCGCCGGCGACCGCGATCGGCAGCGCGAACGCGCAGATGACGGCGAGATAGAGCGGGAACATCCAGCGCGCGCGGTGCAGGTCGCCGGGGTGCTCGCACTCGACCACGGCGACCTGGAACTGCCGCGGCAGGCAGAAGATCGCGACGAACGCGAGGCAGGTCTGCGCGAGGAAGCCGGACGGCAGACCCTCGTCGACGCGCGCGGCGAGCTCCGCGGCGACCGCGTCGACGCTGCCGCCCGCGTGCAGCGCGTACGCGCCGACGACGACGAACGCGAACAGCTTGACGAGCGATTCCGCCGCGATCGCGAGCATCATGCCGTGATGGTGCTCGGTCGCGTCGACGCCGCGCGTGCCGAACAGGATCGCGAACACCGCGAGCAGCAGCGCGACGTAGAGTGCGCTGTCGCCGAGCAGCGGCGGCCGTGCACCGCCGTGGCCGCCGGACAGCACCTCGACGCTCATCGCGACCGCCTTCAGCTGCAGCGCGAGGTACGGAATCACCGCGATGACCGCGATCACGGTGACGAGCGCGGCGAGCGCATGCGACTTGCCGAAGCGCGACGCGATGAAATCCGCGATCGAGGTGACGTTGCGCTCCTTCGCGACCGCGATCAGGCGCTGCAGGAGGCCGAACGCGAGCACGAACAGCAGGATCGGACCGATGTAGATCGGCAGATACGAGAGCCCGCCGCGCGCGGCGGTGCCGACCGCGCCGTAGAACGTCCACGACGAGCAGTACACCGCCAGCGCGAGGCTGTAGACGATCGGCCGCAGCCACGCGCGCGCCGGATAGAGCGGGCGCTGGTCGCCGGCGTACGCGATCGCGAACAGCGCGGCCACGTACAGCACGGAAACGAGCATCAACAGCCACGCCGCGATCATCGCGTCCTCCCGCCCGAGGGCCGGTGCATTGTAGACGCCGCTTGACGGCGGCGCAGAACGCGGCGAGCGTGTCGCGATGAGCAACGACGACGCCGGCTCGTTCGAACGCCGGGCGGCGCCGCCGCCGCTCGGCGAGCGCGAGGTCCACGCCTGGTTCGTCGCGGCCGCGCCGGCGCCGCGCGGCGAGGCGACGCGCCGCGCGCGCGCCGCGCTCGCGCGGCTGCTGCGCGCGTACGCCGGCACGGCCGCGACGCCCGCGCTCGCGCGGAGCGAGCACGGCAAGCCGTTCGCGCCGGACTGGCCGGACCTGCACTTCAACGTGAGCCACGCCGGCGCCGGCGCGCTGCTCGCGTTCGCGCGCGGGCAGGCGCTCGGCGTCGATCTCGAAGCGCTGACCCGGCGCATCGATGCCGAGGCGATCGCCACGCGGTTCTTCGCGCCGGCCGAGGCCGAGGCGCTCGCGCGCGTGCCCGCGGAGCGGCGCAGCGAGGCGTTCCTGCGGCTGTGGACCTGCAAGGAAGCGGTGGTGAAGGCGGTCGGCCGCGGTCTGTCGTTCGGTCTCGACCGCGTCGAGTTCCGCGTCGACGCACGCGGCCGCGTCGAGGCGATGCGGCACATCGCCGCCGACGCCGGCCCCGCCGCGGAATGGATGCTGCACGCGCTCGCGCCGGCACCGGGGCTCGTCGGCGCGATCGCGTGGCGCGGCGCGCCGCGCGTGCTGCGCCGGTTCGAGCTCGCGGCCGAACCCGGCTGCGACGACGACGCGGTGACCGCCGTCCTGTAGTCGACATGGCCGATGGAAACCACGCTCTCGTGAACGCCGCTCGGGCGCGCTCCGGCTTCGGCCTGACCATGGACCGGATCACGCTCGAGCGCGCGCGGCGCGGCGACATGACCGCGTATGCGGCGATCTATGAGCGCTTCGGCGGCGCGTGCTACAACCTCGCTCTGCGCATGCTCGGCGAGCCGGCGGCCGCGGAGGACATCGTGCAGGAGGTGTTCCTGCGCCTGTTCGACGCGCTCGGCGGATTCCGCGGCGACGCGCCGTTCGGCGCTTGGCTGAAGCGGCTCGTCGCGAATGCGACGGTCGACGCGCTGCGTGCGCGCCAGCGGTTCCGCGACGACGACGCCGATGCGCTGCTCGAGCGCCTGCCGGCGGCGGCCGACGCGGAGAGCGGCGTCGACGCGTGGTCGCTGCTGATGCGCCTGCCGCCGCGCGCGCGCGCGATCGTCGTGCTGCACGAGGTCGAGGGCTACACGCACAAGGAGCTCGCCGAGCTGTTCGCGCAGACGGAGAGTTATTCGAAATCGATCCTGGCGCGCGCGCTGAAGCGCCTGAACGAGACGAGCGCGCTCGCGGAAACGAAGAAGGGCGGTGCACGATGAACGACGACGCTTTCCCGGCCCGCGACGGTGGCTTCGATGCGCGCCGGCTGCCGGAATTCGCGCCGAGCCCGCAGCTCTGGCCGCGCATCGTCGCGGCGCGGCGCCGGCAGCAGCGCGCGCGACGCTGGCGGCTCGGCGGCGCGGCCGCGGCCGCGGTCGGTGCGTGCGCGGCCGCGGCCTGGCTCGCGCTGCCGGCTCCGCTCGCGCAGCGCGACGTCGCCGCGGACCAGCGCGAGTCGCGCCGGCTCGAACGCGAGTGGCGCGATCTGGCCGGCGCCGAGCGTTCCGCGGCGGCCGCGTTCGCGAGCGTGCGCCTCATCGACGCGGCGCTGCAGGCGGCCTACGACCGCGGCGCGCGGCCCGAAGAGCTCGTGCCGCTCTGGCAGCGGCGCAACGAGACGCTGCGCGGGCTGATCGGGTACGTCCGCGGCGCCGCCATGGACGCGCCGGTCGTGGTCCGCATCTGAGGAGGGAGACGATGAACAGGGCGATCGGCTCGACACGAATCACGCGCGGCGTCGTGCTCGCCGCGGCAGCCGCGGCGCTGGTGGCGGCCGCACACGCCGTCGAGGCCGCGGCCGGCGGCGCCGCGGTCGGCGTCGAGCAGCGCGTGCGCGACGAGCTGCGCGCATTGATGGCCGAGCTCGTCGAGAGCGGCGCGTTCGGCGACCGCACGCCGCAGCAGATCGCGCTCGACGTCGAGGCGCCGCCGCAGCGCGTCGGCGACCTCGGCCTCATCGTCGACAGCGCGCACGCGGACGACGGCGGGTTGCGCGTGCTCGCGGTCACGCCGAACGGCCGCGCCGAGCGCATCGGCCTGCGTGCCGGCGACGTGCTCGTCGCGCTGAACGGCATGCCGCTGACCGAGCGCGGCGCCGCGTCGAAGCTGCGCGAGACCGTCGATGCGCTGCCGGACGGCGCGCCGCTCACGTTCCGCACGCTGCGCGACGGGCGCGAGCTCGCGCTGTCCGGCACGCTGTCGATCGTCTACCTGCCGGCGATGCACCTGACCGTCGGCGGCGCGACGACGGTCGCGCGCGCCGACACGTCCGCGGCGGCCGATCCGCCGCCGCCGGCGCGCGCCGCGGCCGACGCCGAAGCGCACTGCGGCCGCATCAGCGACTTCGACGTCGCGCCGCGCCAACAGCAGCTGCACGCGGCGAAGATCGTCACCATCGACGGCCGGCTGCCGGGGCCGGACGGCGCGCGGTCGTACCGCGTCGCGGTCGGCACGCACGAGCTGAAGGTCGCCGAGCACATCGAGGGCCGCTACCTGAGCTTCAACGACCGGCTGCGCAACGCCGGGGCCGGCGACCACTACAAGACGCTGACCGTCGACGTCACGCCGGACACGACCGTGCTCGTCGCGGCGCGACTGAACCGCGATGCGCTGAACCAATGGCAGAACGGCGCGTACTGGGACCCGGTCGCATGGAAGCAGATCCACGAGCCGTGCCGCTGAGGCGCGCGGCATAATGCGCGTGCGGCCGCGCTGCGGCGGCCGGAATGCGCGAAGCCGTGACTCAGCTCAGCGTCAACGTCAACAAGGTCGCCGTGCTGCGCAATTCGCGCGGCCATGATCAGCCCGATCCGGCCGTCGCGGCGCAAGTCGCGATCGCGGCCGGCTGCGCCGGCGTCACCGTGCACCCGCGGCCCGATCAGCGCCACATCCGCGTCGCCGACGTGACGCGCATCGCGGCCGTGCTCGGCGACGCCGAATACAACATCGAAGGCAATCCGTTCGCGCCGGCGCGCGGCAGCTATCCGGGACTCGTCGAGCTGCTGCGCAGCGTACGGCCGACGCAGGCGACGCTGGTTCCCGACGGCGACGCGCAGCTGACGTCGGACCACGGCTTCGACCTCGGCGCCGACGCCGCGCGCCTGCGTCCGCTCGTGCGCGAGCTGAAACAGCTCGGCTGCCGCGTCAGCCTGTTCGTCGACGCCGGCGTCGACGACGTCGAGCGCGCCGCCGAGATCGGAGCGGACCGCATCGAGATCTACACCGAGCCGTACGCGACCGCGTATGCGAACGGCGACCATGCGCACGCGCTCGACGCGTGCGTGCGCACCGCGGAGCGCGCGCGCGCGGCCGGCCTCGGCGTGAACGCCGGGCACGATCTGAACCAGCTGAACCTCGGCGCACTGACCGCGGCGATCCCGTTCCTCGCCGAGGTCTCGATCGGTCACGCGTTGATCGGCGAAGCGCTGTACGACGGCCTCGCCGCGACGGTGCGGAACTACCTCGCGATCCTCGCGCGGCGCGGCTGAGCCGGCCGACCGGCCGCCGCGCCGCGCGATCGCGGTCAGCGCCGGTCTTCGATGCGGATCGTCGCGCCGTTCTGTTCGGCCAGCGCGAGCACGGCCGCGACGTCGTCGTAGCGCGCGGTCGCGTCGGGCCGCAGCTCGAGCGCCGGCGGCGTTCCGGCGGCAGCCGCCGCGGCGAGCGTCGCGGCGAGCTGCGCGCGGTTCACGGCCGCGCCGTCGAGGTACAGCTCGCCGGTCGACAGCACCGACAGCTTCAAGGTGCGCTGGACCGTCTCGGGTGCGGAGCCGCCGAGCGGCAGCGGCAGCCGATGCGTCGCGAGCGGCGCCGCGACGAGCAGGATCACGACCAGCGCGAGCATCACGTCGACGAGCGGCGTGACGTTGACCTCGGGATTCTCGGCAACGTGTTGTCGCAGCGCATCGATCGCCATCGGCGGCTTCGGTCGTCGTCCCACGCGGACGCGATCAGCCTACGCCGTGCGTCACGCGCCGGCAATCCGAGCCCCGAAACGAAAGCGGCGCTGCCGGAAGGCAGCGCCGCGCGCGGCCGCCGGACGCACGAGGCGTCGCGGCGCGAAGCAGACGACCGATTACTGGCCGTTCGCTCCGGTCGTGATGAAGCCGATCTTGACCATGCCGGCCGACTTCGCGTCGGCCATGACCGTGGCCAGCTTCTGGTACTGCGTCGTCTTGTCGGCGCGAATCTGCAGCTCCGGCTGCGGATTCTTCTGCGCCGCGACGCGCAGCTGCGCCTGCAGGATCGACTCGGTCACCGGCTCGTCGTTCCAGAACAGGTCGCCGTTCTCCTTGATCGCGAGATCGATCGGCTCCGGCGGATTCGTGTCCTGCACGTTCGGATTCGCCTGCGGAAGATCGATGCGGATCTTGTGCGACATCAGCGGCGCCGTGATCATGAAGATGATCAGCAGCACGAGCATCACGTCGACGAGCGGCGTGACGTTGATCTCCGCCATCGGTCCGCCGCCGGAACCGCCCGTGGTCATGGCCATGACTTACTTCCTCGCAGCGGCAAGCGACGGCGCGACGCCCTCGACACGCGATCCGGTCGCGAAGAAATCGTGCAGGTCGTGCGCGAACTCGTCGAACCTCGCGTAGATCACGCGGTTCTGGCGCACGAAGAAGTTGTAGGCGAGCACGGCCGGAATCGCGACGAACAGACCGAACGCGGTCATGATCAGCGCCTCGCCGACCGGGCCGGCGACGGCTTCCATCGACGCGTTGCCGGACGCGGCGATCTTGATCAGCGCGTGGTAGATGCCCCAGACCGTGCCGAGCAGACCGACGAACGGCGCCGAGGATCCGACCGTCGCGAGCACGGTCATGCCGCCTTCGAGCCGGAGGCTCTCGCGCGCGACGGCCTGACGCAGTGCGCGGTCGATGAACTCGGAGCGGTTCAGCGCCTCGACGAGACGGCTGCCTTCGTTGCGCTGGTGATGCGCCGCGGCCGACGCGCTGTCGAGCGCGATCTTCGAGAACGGCTCGCCCTTCGGCTGCTCCTCGAGGAAGCGGATCGCGTCCTGCGCGGAGGGCGTTTCCCAGAACGTGTTGATGACGCGCTCCATGCGTCCGCGGATCATCGCGTTGCGCAGGAAGTTCGCCACGATGAAGTAGATCGACGAGATCGACATCACGCAGAGCGTGATGAAGACGATCCAGCCGAGCACGTCGAAGTTCTGAATCAGATCGTGGAAACCCATCTGACTCATCGCGGCGGCATTGCCGCCGCCGCCGGCGGCGGGCACGGCAGGCGGCTGAGCCGCTGCGGGGGCCTGTGACGGTTCTTGCTGCATGACGTTACCCTATCCGTTCAAATTGAATTCGATGGGAACCAAGGCGTAGCCGCGGCTCGGCTTGCCGTCCTTCATTCCCGCGTTGAACATCCAGTTCTTGACTGCATCGATCGCGGCCTGGTCCAGCAGTCGCGAGCCGCTCGATTTCTCGACCGTGACTTCCTCCGGCTTGCCGTCGAGGCCGACCAGCACCTTCAGCATGACCTTGCCGGTCAGGTGCTGGCGCACCGCCTGCGGCGGGTACTTCGGCGGCCGCCACTTACGGTAGCTGATGTTCTCGCTCGGCGCGATGTCGGCCGGCGGCGCCGGCGGAGCCGGAGGCGCGGGCGGCGGCGCCGGGGTCGCCATCGGCGACGCTTCCTGCGTCACGACCGGCGGCGGCGGCTGCGGCGGCGGCGGGGTCGGCGGCGGCTTGACCTTCTCGACGATCTTCGGCGGCGGCTTCTTCGGCGGCTCCGGCGGCGGCGGCGGCGGCGGCGGCGGCGGTGGCGGCGGTTCGATGAACTCGACCATGACCTTCTTGTCCACCACCTTGTCCTTCGGCGGCGGCGGCGCGACGGGCGCCATCATCATCGCGAACGCGAACACGTGCAGCGCGAATGCGCACGCGAACGCGGTCACGCGTCGCCAGCTGAAGGTCGCTCCGCCGGATTGGGTAGTATCTGCCATCAATATTGACCAACGAGAATGTGTCTAGAGCGACCGTTCGGCGACGCGTTCGTCCGGCTTCGTAGCCTCCCTGCGGAGGAACGCGGAGTCCGGCACGGTACAACACCCGATGCCCTCGCGACAAGCCATCGGACTGCGCGCCCGCGCCGCACATCGATGCGGCTCAGGCGCTGCTGAAAACGAGTCGCGGCACGGGCCGAAACCGTCGCGCGCGATGCGCGCGCGACGGCGAGAAGTCGTGCCGCCGACGTCGCCGCGCGGCGATCGCCGCGCGGCCGACCTCGGTTACTTCTTGCGCGTTCCGCGCGTGATCTTCGCGCCGCTCTTCGCGGCCTTGATGCGCTGCTCGGCCATCGTCTTCGTGCTCGCGTAGCCCTGCGCCTTCTGCCAGTCCGCGAGCGCGGCCGCGCTCTGATCGAGATCGTTCTCGGCGTCGCCGCGCAGCAGGTACGCCTCGCCTTCCTGGCGCAGCCCGCCCTTCGAGATCGCGCGCGTCAACGCGTCGACCGCGTCCTTCGAGCGGTCCGAGTAGAACAGCAGATAGCCGAGCTGATAGTCGACGTTGCCGTCCTTCGCCATCGGCGACGCCTTCTGGTATCCCTCGATCGCGCAAGCGTCGTCCTCGGCCTGGCTGCAGACGTCGCCCTGCAGCTTGTAGGTGTCGAACGACGGCTGCACGGCGCCCTTCGAGATGCCCTCCTTCAGCGTCGCCGCGGCCTCCTTCGGCTTGTCGGCCGACGCGTAGAGCTTGGTCAGCTGCAGGTAGTCGTCGCCGGTCGTGATCAGGCCCTGGCTCTTCGCCTTGGCCATCAGATCGAGCGCCTGCTGTGGCTTGTCGGCCTGGATGTAGATCGTCGCGAGCTGGTTCAGCAGCTTCTTGTTGCCCGGATCCTTCGCGAGCTGCTGCTGCACGATCTCGGCGGCCTGATCGAACTGGTTCAGCTCGAAATAGCACGCCATCAGGATCTGCATCCAGCTGTCGTTCGGCTTGTCCGTCATCGACAGCGCCTTCTTCATCGTGTCGACGGCGAGCTGATACTGGTCGGTGCGGTAGTACGCGTTCGCCCGCAGCGCGAGCTCGTCGGCGGTCTGCTTGCCGGTCAGCTTCTCCCACTGGTCGAGCGTCGCGAGCGCGTCCTGGTACTTCTCGTCCTGGATCTGCAGCTGCGCGATCGTGTAGAGCACCTGGAAGTGCTGCACGTTCGGCAGGCCGTCGATCTCGATCGCCTTCTTGTACTCGGCGATCGCCTGGTCGCTCTTCTCCTGGTCGTAGTAGATCTGGCCGAGCAGCTGATGCGCGAAGGACTGCGCGTACTTGCTCGCGTGGCCGCTCCCGGCGACCTTCTCGGCGATCGGCTGCGCGTCGGCGGCCTTGTTGTCGTTGACGAGCTCGGCGGCCTTGTTCAGGTCGCGCTGCTCGCCGGAGGACATGTCCGGCTTCGGCTCGTGGCGCGTCGCGTTCGGATATTCGTTCTCCTTCTTCGCGTCCTTGGCGATCGCGGCGCAGGACAGCAGCAGGGCCGTGGCGCAGAGCGCGGCCGAGATCCATTTCGAGAGCTTCATATGGTCACCTCGTCGAGGTCTACGAAGACCGTCGCACTCAGCGCGACGGCGAAAAGGGCACCGAGGTTACTGCCTGCGCGACGAACAGCACAAGCGCGCTTCCGCGCGCGAGTGCTGCTGCGTCGCAGCAGCAACGGACTATACTTTTATCTTTTGATACATCCGCTCAGACGTCGAGATTGGCGACGCGCAGCGCGTTCTGCTCGATGAACTCGCGGCGCGGCTCGACGACGTCGCCCATCAGCGTCGAGAAGATCTGGTCCGCGGCGACCGCGTCCTCGATGCTGACCTGGAGCAGCCGCCGCGTGTCGGGGTTCACGGTCGTCTCCCAGAGCTGCTCCGGATTCATCTCGCCGAGTCCCTTGAAGCGCTGGATCGTACGCCCGCGCTTCGCTTCGTCCATGAGCCACGCGTACGCCTGCGCGAACGTCGCCACGGCTTGCGACTTGCCGCCGCGCGCGATGCGCGCGCCGGGCTGGACCAGGCCGGCGACCTGCGCCGCGGCGTCGCTGATCGGCTTGAACTCGGTGGCGGCGAGCAGCGTCGCCGGCATCGCCTGCACGTGGCGGACGCCGTGCTGGTCGCGCTCGACGACGAGCGCGGGACCGGCGTCGGCGTCGGCCGCGTCGACGTGCAGCGTATAGCGCGGCCGGCCGAGCCCGCTCGCGGCGAGCGCACCGCGCAGCTTGTCGAGCCAGCGCTCGAGCGTCGCCGGATTTTGCCAGTCGTCGGCCGCGATCGGCGCGTCGAGCAGCGCGAGCAGCACGGCCTCGTCGAAGCGGAAGCTCAGGCGCTTGATTTGATCCAGCGCCGACTGATACGACGCCATCAGCTTCTCGAGCCCGGGGCCGGAGACCGGCGGCGCATCCGGCGCATAGAACAGCTCCGCGCCGTCGACCGCATTCGAGATCAAATAGCCGTTCAACGCCGCGTCGTCCTTCAGGTAGAGCTCCTGCTTGCCCTGCTTCAGCTTGTAGAGCGGCGGCAGGCCGATGTAGATGTAGCCGCGCTCGATCAGCTCGGGCATCTGCCGGTAGAAGAACGTCAGCAGCAGCGTGCGGATGTGCGAGCCGTCGACGTCCGCGTCGGTCATGATGATGATGCGGTGGTAACGCAGCTTGTCGACGTTGAACTCTTCCTTGCCGATGCCGGTGCCGAGCGCGGTGATCAGCGTGCCGACCTCGGCCGAGCCGAGCATGCGGTCGAAGCGCGCGCGCTCGACGTTCAGGATCTTGCCCTTGAGCGGCAGGATCGCCTGATTCTTGCGGTTGCGGCCCTGCTTGGCCGAGCCGCCGGCCGAGTCGCCCTCGACGATGAACAGCTCGCTCTGCGCCGGATCCTTCTCCTGGCAGTCGGCGAGCTTGCCGGGAAGGCCCGCGATGTCGAGCGCGCCCTTGCGCCGCGTCATCTCGCGCGCCCTGCGCGCGGCTTCGCGCGCACGCGCGGCGTCGACGACCTTCGCCGCGATCGCGCGCGCCTCGGCCGGATTCTCGAGCAGGAACTCCTCGAGTTTCTGGTTCACGATCGACTCGACGACGGCCTTGACCTCGCTCGAGACGAGCTTGTCCTTCGTCTGCGACGAGAACTTCGGGTCCGGCACCTTGACCGACAGCACCGCGATCAGGCCCTCGCGCATGTCGTCGCCGGACAGCGCTACCTTCGCCGACCTCTGCAGTCCGGAGCCCTCGATGTAGTTGGACAACGTGCGCGTCAGCGCGCCGCGGAAGCCCGCCAGGTGCGAGCCGCCGTCCTTCTGCGGGATGTTGTTCGTGAAGCAGAACACCGTTTCCTGGTACGCGTCGGTCCACTGCATCGCGACGTCGACCGTGGTGCCGTCGTTCTGCGCGCTGAACGTGATGACCTTCGCGTGCAGCGGCGTCTTCAGTTGCGCGAGGTGCTCGACGAACGAGCGGATGCCGCCCTCGTACTGAAACACGTCGCGCTTGTCCGTGCGCTCGTCGATCAACTCGATCTTGACGCCGGAGTTCAGGAACGACAGCTCGCGCAGGCGCTTGGCGAGGATGTCGTAGTGGAACTCGATCGTCGAGAACGTCCCGCTGCTCGGATGGAAGCGCACCGTCGTTCCGCGCTTCGCCGACGGCCCGACGACCTTCAGCGGATACAGCGGCTCGCCGTGCGCGTACTCCTGCTGGTGCTCGAAGCCGTCGCGATAGATCGTCAGCCACAGATGATCCGACAGCGCGTTGACGACCGAGACGCCGACGCCGTGCAGGCCGCCGGACACTTTGTAGCTGTTGTCGTCGAACTTGCCGCCGGCGTGCAACACCGTCATGACGACTTCGGCCGCGGACCGGCCTTCGTCGGGCTGCATGTCGACCGGAATGCCGCGGCCGTTGTCGGCGACGCTCGCCGAGCCGTCCGCGTGCAGCGTCACGACGACGTGATCGCAATAGCCCGCCAGCGCCTCGTCGATCGAGTTGTCGACGACCTCGAACACCATGTGGTGCAGGCCGGTACCGTCGTCGGTGTCGCCGATGTACATGCCCGGGCGCTTGCGCACGGCTTCGAGGCCTTTCAAGACCTTGATTTTGCTGGAATCGTATCTGTCGTTCATGAAGTCCACTGGCGCTCGCGATCGCGAGCCGGGGGGAACGACGTATTATAGCAGTCGGCTGGCCCGGCCTTGTTCCACGTGGAACGTCGCCGGCGACGCGGTCAGCCGGCCCCATTCCTCGGGCTCCGAGGTTCCCGTCGCGAGGACCTGCACCGGTATCTCCGCGACGAGCGCCAGCACCTTGCGCTGGTGCGCCGGGTCGAGCTCCGAGGCGAGGTCGTCGAGGCACAGCACCGGCCATTCACCGGTCGAAGCGGCATGCAGCATCGCCTGCGCCGCGACGCAGGCGAATGCACAGAGCTTCTCCTGCCCGCGCGACAGATGGTCACGGCGCGGCGCGCGTTCGAACAGGAGCGTCCAGTCGGCGCGGTGCGGCCCGTCGCCGGTGAATCCGCGCGCGCCGTCGCGGCCGCGCTGCTGCTGCAGCACGTCGGCGAATGCAAGGTCAGCGCCGAACCCGCCGTGGAATACGACGCGTGGCTCGCCGAGCTCGGTGAGCAGCCGGCGCAGCACGTCGTCGAGCAGCGGCCGCAGCGCGTCGAAATATCGGCGCCGCATGACCGTCATCGGCTCGCCCGCCGCGACGAGCTCCCGGTCCCATGCGTCGAGATCCGCGGCCGTCGGCGACAGCCGCAACAGCAGGTTCCGCTGGCGGAGCGCGCGCTGATAGCGGCGCCAGAGCGCCAGAAAGTCGTGTTCCACGTGGAACACGCCCCAATCGAGAAAGCGGCGCCGTTCCTCCGACGTCCCGGAGATCAGTTCGTGCGAGCCGGGTTCGAAGCACAGCACCGCGACCCCGCGCATCAGCTCGGCGATCGGGACGGACGCGCCGCCGACCCGCGCTTCGAGCCCGCCGCCCCCGCGCGAGATGCCGACGCCGACACGTCCGGCCGAGCGCACCAGCTCGCCGAATACCGTGTATTCGGCGCGCCCCCAGCGGATCAAGGCTTCTTTCGCGGTCGCGCGGAACGACCGCCCGTGCGACAACACGTACGCGGCTTCGAGCAGGCTGGTCTTGCCGGAGCCGTTCGCGCCGACGAAGAAGTTCCAGCGCGGCGACAACTCGAGCTCGACCTGCTCGATGTTGCGGAAGTCCGCGATGCGGAGCTCGCTCAGATGCACGGCGGCCGGCCTTCGCGCGCCGCCGCGCCGACGATGGGCGCGGTCAGAGGCGCAGCGGCATGATCACGTGCCGCGTATCCTCGGAATCGGGCTTCCGGATCAGGCAGCTCGACTGCCCGTCGCGCAGACAGAGCAGGATCTCGTCGCTGCCGAGCGCGCCGAGCGCATCGAGCAGATAATTCACGTTGAAGCCGACGCTGAGATCGGACACGCCGGTCTTGGCCTCGACGTCCTCGACGGCTTCCTCCTGCTCCGGATTGTGCGCGACGATCCGCAGCCGGTTCGGGCTGACCTCGAGCTTGACGCCGCGGTACTTCTCGTTCGACAGAATCGCCGCGCGCTGCAGCGCCGCCCGCAGCTCGTCACGCTGAATCCGCGCCTCCTTCTCGGCACCGATCGGGATCACGGCCTCGTAGTCGGGGAATCGGCCGTCGATCAGCTTCGACGTGAACGTGACGCCGTCGCGGCGCACGCGCAGATGATTCCGCGCGAACTCGAGCTCGATCGTGCCGTCGCCGGACTCGAACAGGCCCTGCAGTTCGAGTACGCCCTTGCGCGGGACGATGACCTGCCGCGGCGTGCCGATCTTCGTCTCGATGCGGGTTTCCGCGAGCGCGAGCCGGTGACCGTCGGTCGCGACGCAGCGCAGCGCGTGCTCGCGCAGATCGAGCAGCATGCCGTTCAGGTAATAGCGGACGTCCTGATGCGCCATCGCGAAGCTGGTGCGCTCCATCAGCGACTTCAGCGTCGCCTCCGGCAGCGAGACCTTCTCGACGAGTTCGATCGAATCGATCGTCGGGAATTCCGTCGCCGGCAGCGTCGCGAGCGTGAAGCGACTGCGCCCGGTGCTGACGGTCACGCGGTCGCCGTTCTTCTCGAGCTTGATCGTGCTGCCGTCCGGCAGCGCACGGCAGATGTCGAACAGCTTCCGTGCCGGGATCGTGACTTCGCCGGGCTCGAGCTGGTCCGCCGGCGTCGTCGCGATCATCTCGACTTCGAGATCCGTTCCGGTCAGCGCGACACCGTTCGCGTCGACGACGACGAGCAGGTTCGCGAGCACCGGCAACGTCTGCCGCCGCTCGACGACGCCGACCACCTGCTGCAGCCGCTTCAAGAACGCTTCCCGCTGGATGCTGAATCGCATGGTCACCCGATCCTGATCTTGGTTTTATACGTATGAATGATTTTGCTTGTTGGTGCTGTGGACATCTGACCTGGACCGATAAACCCTATATTTTTCATAGGGTTACAGCGATTCGAGGTTCTTCGTAGAAGCGCCGGCCGGCTGTGGATCGTTTGTGGACGAATTGCGGTGCCCCTCTCGCCGCACAGCTTATGCACAGGTCCCCGCGGGGCCATTCATTCCGACAGCGTTCTCAACAGCTTTTCCCAGTCCTGCCTCAGCTTTCCGTCGGTCTCGCGCAGATCGCGGATCGTCCGGTACGCGTGCAGCACGGTGGTGTGATCGCGCCCCCCGAACGCATCCCCGATCTCCGGCAGGCTGTGCTCGGTGAGCTCCTTCGCCAAGCTCATCGCCATCTGCCGCGGACGCGCGATCGATCGGCTGCGCTTCTTCGAAAGCAGGTCGGCGAGCCGCAACTGGTAGTAGTCTGCCACGGCCTTCTGGATGTTGGGGATCGTGATCGCCTGCGCGTGCACGGTCAGCAGATCGCGCAACGTCTCCTGCGCGAAGTCGAGGCTGATCGTGCGGCCTTCGAAGTTCGCGCGCGCGACCAGCGTATTCAGCGCGCCCTCGAGATCGCGCACGTTCGAGCGCATGCGCTTGGCCATCAGCACCGCGACGTCCTCGGGCAGCTCGACGCCCTTGGCCTGCGCTTTCGCGAGCACGATCGCCGCGCGCGTCTCGAAGTCCGGCGGTTCGATCGCGACGCTCAAGCCCCAGCCGAGCCGCGACTTCAGCCGCGGCTCGAGGTTGTCGACCTCTTTCGGGTAGCGGTCGCAGGTCATGATGATCTGCTGGCGGCCCTCGATCAGCGCGTTGAACGTGTGGAAGAACTCTTCCTGCGTCGTGTTCTTGCCGGCGAAGAACTGGATGTCGTCGATCAGCAGCGCGTCGACCGTGCGGAAGCGCTGCTTGAACTGGTCCATGTTCTTCGTTCGCAACGCATCGATCATCGAACCGACGAACTGCTCCG
>DASWOS010000197.1:0-3784 GCA_036398645.1 Dokdonella sp.
CTCGGCCTGCGCGAGCGGGCCGCCCTTGCCGAGCAGATGCAGCACGCGCTCGACCGCGGCATCGAGCCGGTCCGCGCCGACGCAGTCGTGCAGAAGACCGATGCGCGCGGCGGTTTGTGCGTCGAACACCTCGCCGGTCACGAACAGGCGCCGCGCCTGGCGCAGGCCGATCGCGGCGATCACGTACGGCGAGATCACGGCCGGCACGAGGCCGAGCTTGACCTCGGACAGGCTGAACTTCGCGCCGTCGACGCCGATCGCGACGTCGCAGCAGGCGACGAGGCCGACGCCGCCGCCGTACGCCGCGCCGTTGACGCGCGCGACGGTCGGCTTCGCGAGGAAGTTCAGCGTACGCATCAGCGCCGCGAGCCGCAGTGCGTCCGCGCGGTTCTCGTCCTCGCTCGCGCCGGCCATGCCGCGCATCCAGTTCAGGTCGGCGCCGGCCGAGAACGACGCGCCGGCACCGGTCAGCACGACGGCACGCACCGCCGCGTCCGCGTCGCAGGCGGCGAGCGCCGCGGTCAGCGCGGCGACGAGCGCGTCGTCGAACGCGTTGTGCACGCCGGGACGGTTCAACGTGATCGTCGCGATGCCGTCGGCGACGGCGACGAGGACGGCTTCGCTCATCGGATTTCCTGCCGGTGCTGCGGGCCGCGATGATAAACGTTGATTCGGCCGCGCTCGGCTTCATTTCGGTCTACAATGCGAACCATTCTTATTTGCGTGTCAATCGAGCGTGCGGCTATCCGAGCTGAAGAAGGGTGCATACGCCGTGGTCCGTGAAGTCGAAGATGCCGAAGCCGCCGATCCGATCGCGCGCCGCCTGCGCGAGCTCGGCTTCGTCAACGGCGAGCCGGTGCGCATCGTCGCCAGCGGCCCGCTCGGCGGCGATCCGCTGCTCGTGCAGATCGGCTTCACGCGCTTCGCGCTGCGCCGCGCCGAGGCCGCGCGCGTGCTCGTGACGAGCGGGGACGCCGCGTGAGCGCCGCCGCCGGCACGCTGCGCGTCGCATTGGTCGGCAATCCGAACAGCGGCAAGACCGCGCTGTTCAATCGCCTGACCGGCAGCCAGCAGAAGGTCGCGAACTACGCCGGCGTCACCGTCGAGCGCAAGGAGGGCCGCTTCGTCGCGCCGTCCGGACGCGTCGTGCAGCTGCTGGATCTGCCCGGCGCGTACAGCCTCGACGCGGCGAGCCCGGACGAGGCGATCACGCGCGACATCTGCGAAGGCCGCTATCCGGGCGAGTCCGCGCCGGACCTCATCGTCTGCGTCGCCGACGCGACGAACCTGCGCCTGCACCTGCGCTTCGTGCTCGAGATCCAGCGGCTCGGCCGTCCGCTCGTGCTCGCGCTGAACATGATGGATGCCGCGCGCGCGCGCGGCGTGCGCATCGACGTCGCCGCGCTCGAGGCCGCGCTCGGCGTGCCGGTCGTCGAGACCGTCGCGGTCCAGCGCGGCGGTGCGGCCGGCCTGGTCGCGCGCCTCGACGCCGGGACGCCGGCGCCTCGCGCCGCGGCCGTCGCCGCAGTGCCGGCCGAGGACGACCTGCACGCGCGCGTGCGCGCGCTGCTCGCCGCGGCGGTGTCGATGCCGCGCGCGACCTCGGCGGTCGACGACGCGATCGACCGCGTCGCGCTGCATCCGGTCGCCGGCCTCGCGATCCTCGCCGCGGTGATGTTCCTGATCTTCCAGGCCGTGTTCAGCTGGGCCGCGCCGTTGCAGGACGCGATCACCGCCGCGGTGACCGCCGCCGGCGAGTGGACCGGCGGCGCGCTCGCGGGCCTGCCGCTGCTGCACAGCCTGGTGACCGACGGCCTGTTCGCCGGGCTCGGCACCGTGCTCGCGTTCCTGCCGCAGATCCTGATCCTGTTCCTGTTCATTCTGATGCTCGAGGAATCGGGCTATCTGCCGCGCGCGGCGTTCCTGCTCGACCGCATGATGTTCGCCGCGGGCCTGACCGGACGCTCGTTCATCCCGCTGCTGTCGAGCTTCGCCTGCGCGATCCCCGGCATCATGGCGACGCGCAGCATCCCGGACCCGCGCGATCGGCTGACGACGATCCTCGTCGCGCCGTTGATGACCTGCTCGGCGCGGTTGCCGGTCTACACGCTGCTGATCGCCGCGTTCATCCCGCGGCGCAGCGTGCTCGGCGTGTTCGGCCTGCAGGGTTTCGTGCTGTTCGTGCTGTACTTCGCCGGCATCGCGAGCGCGCTCGCGGTCGCCTACGTCATGAAGCGGCTGCGCCGCGACAAGAGCGAGCACGCGCTGCTGATGGAGCTGCCGTCGTACCGGCTGCCGCATCCGCGCGACGTCGCGATCGGCCTGTGGGAGCGCGCGAAGATCTTCCTGCGCCGCGTGACCGGCATCATCCTCGCGCTGACCGTGCTGCTCTGGTTCCTGTCGAGCTTCCCGGCGCCGCCGGAAGGCGCGACGCAGCCGGCGATCGACTACAGCCTGGCCGGCATGATCGGCCATTGGATGACCTACGTGTTCGCGCCGGTCGGCTTCAACTGGCAGATCTGCGTCGCGCTGATCCCGGGGCTCGCCGCGCGCGAGGTCGCGGTGTCGTCGCTGGCGACGGTCTACGCGATGTCCGCGAGCGGCGGCGAGGACGCGGTCGCCGCGCAGCTCGGCACCGCGATCGCGGCGCAATGGCCGCTCGCGACCGCGCTGTCGCTGCTCGCCTGGTACGTGTTCGCGCCGCAGTGCATGTCGACGCTGGCGGTGATCCGGCGCGAGACGAACTCGTGGCGCAACGTCTGGATCGCGGCCGGCTACCTGTTCGCGCTCGCGTATCTCGCTTCGCTGGCGACCTACCAGATCGCGCGGATGTTCGGCGCATGAGCACGCCGGCCGCGCTCGCGCAGGGACTCGTGATCGCGGCGCTGCTCGCCTGGAGCGCGCTGTTCGCGACGCGCCGGCTGCTGCCGGCCGCGAGCCGGCGTGCGCAGGCGCGCTTCGCCGGCTGGCTCGAGCGCGCGCGGCCGCGCTGGCTGCGCCGGGCCGGCGTCGCGCTGAAGCCGGTGCGCAGCGAGCGCGGCGGCTGCGGCGACGGCTGCTCGAGCTGCGGCGCGTGCGCGCCGGCCGAGCGTGCGCCCGGCGACGCGCAGCCGCTCGTGTTCCATCCGCGCTCGAAGTGAGCGGCGCACCGCGTCGGCGCGCGGCCGCACCGAAGCGCGGCGCGACGCGACGCGCGCGGATCGACGCGCTGCGTACGCCGGCCGCGGCGCCGCGGCCGCGTTAGACTCGCCGCGATGCCGACCCCGACCGACGTCTTCTCGCTGCACCGCGGTGACGCGCCGCTGCTCGTCAGCCTGCCGCACGACGGCACGCGCGTGCCGGACGACCTCGCCGCGCGCATGACCGCGTCCGCGCGCCGCGTGCCGGACACCGACTGGCACGTGTCGCGGCTCTACGCATTCGCACGCGAGCTCGGCGCGTCGATGCTCGTGCCGGCGTACTCGCGCTACGTCGTCGACCTGAACCGGCCGCCGAACGACGCGTCGCTGTATCCGGGACGCAACACGACCGGGCTGTGCCCGCTCGTCGAGTTCAGCGGCGCTCCGATCTATCTCGACGGCCGGCCGCCGTCGTCGGACGAAGTCGCCGCGCGCGTCGAACGCTACTGGCGTCCGTATCACGACGCGCTCGCCGAGGAGCTCGCGCGCCTCGTGGCCGTGCACGGCCGCGTCGTGCTCTGGGAAGGGCATTCGATCCGCAGCGTCGTGCCGTTCCTGTTCGACGGCCGGCTGCCGGACTTCAACCTCGGCACCGTCGACGGCGC
>DASWOS010000198.1:0-2070 GCA_036398645.1 Dokdonella sp.
CCCAAGGGTATGGCTGTTCGCCATTTAAAGTGGTACGCGAGCTGGGTTCAGAACGTCGTGAGACAGTTCGGTCCCTATCTGCCGTGGGCGTTGGAGATTTGAGAGGGGCTGCTCCTAGTACGAGAGGACCGGAGTGGACGAACCTCTGGTGTTCCGGTTGTCACGCCAGTGGCACTGCCGGGTAGCTACGTTCGGAAGCGATAACCGCTGAAAGCATCTAAGCGGGAAGCGCGCCTCAAGATGAGATCTCCCGGGGCACAAGCCCCCTGAAGGATCCATGTAGACGACGTGGTTGATAGGTCGGGTGTGTATCGCAGTAATGCCGAGCTAACCGATACTAATGATCCGTGCGGCTTGATCATATAACTCCAAGTCGCTTCGCTTATACGCAGGTCGTTCTGCGCGAGAGCGGTCATCCGTGACCGTGCTTTCGGAGAAGTACCGGCGGCCTCGACGAGAGGTTTGGCGAGCACAGTTCCAAACGCTTGATTACGTCCCAAGTCCCAATGCCGAGTCCGCGCACGACTGCGCGACTCGCACCGCTTCCCTGGCGACCTTAGCGCTGTGGTCCCACCCGATCCCATCCCGAACTCGGAAGTGAAACGCAGCCGCGCCGATGGTAGTGTGGCTTAAGCCATGCAAGAGTAGGTCATCGCCAGGGGCTTCATCGAGAGCGCCCTCCCACGTGGAGGGCGTTCTTTTTTGGTCTGCTTTTTGTCCGCTCGCCGCGCGCACACGCGCCGCGCCGTGTCGGGGCGCGCCGCTCTGCTACGCTCGCCTCCTCCTAACGCTCCTGCGATCATCGTTCGACGCCGATGCAGTGCTTCGTCTACAAGAGCGCGCGCTGCGCCGGTGTCTACGTCTATCTGCGCGAGCGCGCCGCGTTCGGATCTCTGCCGCCGGCGCTCGTCGAATCGCTCGGACGGCTCGAGTTCGTCGTCGAGTTCGAGTTGACGGCGTCGCGCAAGCTCGCAAGCGAGGATGCCGCGACGGTGCTCGCGAATCTCGAGCGCACCGGCTTTCATCTGCAGCTTCCGCCGCCGTCCGCGCCGCCGCTGCGTTCCGGCGTTTAACCTCCGATTAGCCGCGGCGCGAGCGCGCGCCGATATACTCGGCCCGGCACGCGGCAGCCGCCGCGAAGGAGCCCGCGCGCGGATGCCCAAGCCAGCCGTCACCCGGCGTTCGTCGCTGTACGCGGCATTCCGCCACTTCCTTCCAGCCTGGCTGTTGTTCGCCGCGACGGCGCTCGTCGACCATCCGCTCTCGCTCGTCGTATTGCTGATCGCGGATGCGATCGCGATGACCGCGGTGTGCCGCTTGGTCGGCTTCGAGATGGAGGCGACGTTCCTGCGCAGCGTCGCGCGGCGCGGCCTCGCCTATTTCGTGCTGCTGACGCTCTACACCGCGTTCGTCGCCGTGCTGCTGGTCGGTCCTACCTGGTGGCTGTCGCGCGACGGCGCGCTGCCGGCCGCGCTGCTGCTGTCCGGCGCGCTCGCGGTCGCGGTGCTCGCGCTCTGGCGCGTCTGGCCCGCGTTCGCGCTGCCGTTCGTCTGGGACGACGCGTATCCGCGCGACGACGAGCGCGGCTCCTGGCTGACCAGCGCGCTGCGCCGCTCGCTCGCATTCGCCGCGCACCTGACCCGCGAGCACGATCTGTTCTTCGGCTACGGCCTGCCGGCCGGGTTCGCGCTGCTGCTGCTCGCGACCGGCGCGCTCGCGCTCGCCGGCATCGGCGACGTGCTCGTCGGCGACGTGCGCCCGATCGCGCTCGCGGCCTACGCGCTGCTCGTCGTGCCGGCGGCGCACCTCGTGCTCGCGCGACGCTGCCTGCGCGCGCTGCTCGCCGATGCGCGCGCGGCACGGCGCGCCGCCGCGGACGCCGCCGTCGCGGAAAAGGCCGCGCAGGAAACCGCCGCCGCGCTGCCGCCCGGCATCGGCCGCGCCGAGCTCGACGCGACGCTGCTGAACGCGGCGCGGTCGGCGCAGACGAGCCTCGCGCTCGCCGCGCTCGAGCGCGGTGCGGACCCGAACGTGCGTCCCGAATCGGGACAGCGCGATCAGCGCAGCGCG
>DASWOS010000199.1:0-5956 GCA_036398645.1 Dokdonella sp.
CGCACGTGCACCTGATCCCCGACGGCGACGGCTTCCACGTGCTGCTGCTCGACGCCGAGGAGGAACGCTCGCAGCGCCGCCATCAGCAGCAGCTCGGCAACGAAGCCGCGCTCGCCAGCCACGAGAAGTCGCGCGCGATCGGCCAGCTGAAGGAGATCCGCAGCGAGCTCGAGCGCCAGCGCATCAGCCTCGAGGAGGCCAACGCGCTGAAGAACGCGTTGATCGCGACCTTGAGCCACGAGTTCCGCACGCCGCTGACCTCGATCTTCGGCTACCTGCACCTGCTCGAGCGCCGGCTCGGCGCTGGCGCCGACGTGCCGCGCGCGCTGCACGCGATCCGGCGCAACGCGACCTACCTGTTCACGCTCGCCGAGAACCTGCTCGAGTACGCGCGCGGCGAGTCCGGCGCGACGCTGCTGACGCCGACGAAGATCGACTTCGCCGCGCTCGTGCAGGACCTCGACGCGATGTTCCGCCCGCTCGCCGAGGACAAGGGGCTCGCGTTCCGCGTCGGGCTCGAGCTCGACGAGTCGGCGCTGCCGCTGTTCGACGAGGTGCGCGTGCGCCAGGTCGTCGTGAACCTGCTGTCGAACGCGGTGCGCTACACCGCGCACGGCGAGATCCGCGCCGACATCGTCTGGCGCGCGGGCCTGCTGCGCATCGAGGTGCGCGACAGCGGCATCGGCATCTCGCCGGAATTCCGCGACAGCGTGTTCCGGCCGTTCAATCGCGGCGGCCAGTCCGGCAGCAAGGGCGCCGGCCTCGGCCTCAGCATCGTGCGCCGGCTCATCGAACAGATGGGCGGACGCCTGGACCTCGAGTCCGAGCCCGGCGCCGGCACGCGCTTCGCCGTCGAGCTGCCGCCGCTCGCCAGCGCGTGCACCGCGCGCGAGCCGCGCGAGCCGTCGTCGCGCCCGCGCGGCCGCAGCGTGCTCGTCGTCGACGACGACCCGGACATCGCGCAGCTGCTCGAGGCGCTGCTCGCCGACCTCGGCTTCGAGGTCGAGCTCGCCGACGACGCGAACGCGGCGCTCGACGCGGTCGCCGCGCGTGCGCCGGACGTGCTGCTGATCGACGTCGAGCTGCCGGGCCTGTCCGGCAACGCGGCGGTCTACGTGCTGCGCTCGCGCGGCTACCGCGGCCGCATCGTCACGCTCTCGGCGAGCGCGACCGGCGCCGCGCGCGAGGCGGCGCTGCGCGCCGGCGCGGACTACTATCTGACCAAGCCGCTCAACGTCGAGCAGTTCGCCGGCGTGATGCGCCGCGCGGTGCAGGACGGCTGAGCCGCGCGGCGATGCGCGCGTCCGCGCGCGATGCGGCGCACCGCGCGGCGCTCGTCGAGGATCACGCGCAGATCCGCGCGGCGCGGCAGCGCGACCAGCGCGTAGCGGCTCAGGCGCTCGTAGTGCATCAGGAACCGGCGCAGCGCGGTGAGGTCCATCGCACGCACGGCGCCGCGCCGGCGCAGCGCGCGTTCCTGCTCGTCGCGCCAGCGCTCGACGACGGCGAAGCTCGGCGCCTCGAGCAGCACGAGCGCGTCGAGGCGCGCGTCGAGGCGCGCGTAGCCGCCGCCGAGCTGCGCGTCGACCCAGCGGCGCCAGCGCGCGTCGCGGTCCTCGTCGCGCTCGAGCGCGTTGACCGGCACGCGCAGCCGCGCGGCCGGCTCGCGCGGCACGCCGATGCACCAGCCTTCGAGCACGACCAGCGCCGGCGCCGCGGTGACGCGCCGCCAGCGCGACGGCGGCATGCGCGTGTCGCGGCCCTTGTCGAAGCGCGGCAGCGCGACCGGCGCGCGTGCGCTCGCGCGGCCGAGCGCGGCCAGCGTGTCGAGCAGCAGGTCGACGTCGTGCGTGCCCGGCACGCCGCGCGTCGCGAGCAGCGGGTGCACGTCGCGCGCGAGGCGCAGGCGCTCGCGGCGGCCGAGATAGAAGTCGTCGAGCGAGAGCACCAGTGCGTCGCGGCCGCGCGCGCTCGCGGCGCGGGCGAGCTGCGCGGCGAACGTGCTCTTGCCGCTGCCCTGCAGGCCGGACAGGCCGACCACGAGCGGCCGGCGCCGGCGCCGACGCAGCACGTCGTCGAGCAGGTCGAGCGTGCGCTCGACTACGGCCGCGGGGTAGCCCGGGCGCGTGCTAGCATTTCGCGGCATGACCGATCCATCCGCCGAAGCCGGCGCACTCTATCAGGAGGCGCTGGCGACGTTCCGCCGCCTGCTCGACGAGGCGCGCGCCGCGCACGACCCGGAGCCGACCGCGATGACGCTCGCGACGACGCGCGCCGGCCGCGTGCACGCGCGCGTCGTGCTGCTGAAGGGCGCCGACGAGCGCGGCTTCCGCTTCTTCACGAACTACGAGAGCGCGAAGGGCGCGGACCTCGCCGCGCATCCGCAGGCGGCGCTCTGCTTCCATTGGAAGACGCTGCGCGACGGCGTGCAGGTGCGCGTCGAAGGTCGCGTCGAGACGCTCTCGGCCGAGGAATCCGACGCGTACTTCGCGACGCGTGCGCGCGGCAGCCAGCTCGGCGCGTGGGCGTCGCTGCAATCGCGAACGTTGCCGGACCGCGCCGAGTTCGACGCGCGCTACGCCGACGCCGAGCGCCGCTACGCCGGCGGCGACGTGCCGCGGCCGCCGCACTGGGGCGGCTACCGCGTCGTCCCCGATCTCGTCGAGTTCTGGTACGGCGCGCAGTACCGCCTGCACGAGCGCGTCTGCTACGAGGCCGCGGACGGCGCCTGGACGAAGCGGCTGCTGTACCCGTGAGTGCCTGCACGGTGCGCGCGGCCGACCGCGGCGACCGCGACGCCTGGGTCGCGCTGCGCGCCGCGCTGTGGCCCGACGCCGAGCCGCGCGCGCACGCGGTCGAGCTCGAGGCGCTGCTGCGCGCGGCCGACCGCGCCGCCGCGTTCCTCGCGTTCGCCGCCGACGGCACCGCGCTCGGCTTCGCCGAGGCGAGCGTACGCGTCGACTACGTCAACGGCACCGACGGCCCGCCGGTCGGATTCCTCGAAGGCCTCTACGTCGCACCGGCCGCGCGCCGGCACGGCGTCGGCCGCGCGCTGGTCGCCGCGGTCGAGCGCTGGACGCACGAGCGCGGCTGCCGCGAGCTCGCCTCCGACGCGCGGCTCGACAACGCGGCCGGCCACGCCGCGCACCGCGCCTACGGCTTCGAGGAGACCGAGCGCGTCGTCTACTTCCGCAAGCGCCTCGGCGCCTGACGCATGGGACCGCAGCGCATCGTCTGCCTGACCGAGGAGCCGACCGAGGTGCTCTACGCGCTCGGCGAGGAGCACCGCATCGTCGGCATCTCCGGCTTCACGGTGCGGCCGCCGCGCGCGCGCAAGGAGAAGCCGAAGGTGTCCGCGTTCACGAGCGCGAAGATCGGCGAGATCCTCGCGCTGGAGCCGGATTTCGTCGTCGGCTTCTCCGATATCCAGGCCGACATCGCGCGCGAGCTGGTCAAGGCCGGCGTCGAGGTCTGGATCGCGAACCATCGCAGCGTCGCCGGCATCCTCGACTACGTGCGCCGGCTCGGCGCGCTGGTCGGCGCCGGCGAGCGCGCCGACGCGTACGCGCGCGCGGCCGAGGCGCACCTCGCCGACGTCGCGCGCGCGGCCGCCGCGCTGTCGCGCCGGCCGCGCGTCTACTTCGAGGAATGGGACGAGCCGCCGATCACCGGCATCCGCTGGGTCGCCGAGCTGATCCGCGTCGCCGGTGGCGACGACGTGTTTCCGGAGCGCGCCGCCGAGCCGCTCGCACGCGCGCGCATCCTCGCCGACCCGGCCGAGGTCGTGCGCCGCGCGCCGGATCTGATCCTCGGCTCGTGGTGCGGCAAGAAGTTCCGGCCCGAGCGCGTGGCCGCGCGGCCCGGCTGGGATGCGATCCCGGCGGTTCGCGACGGCGAGCTGCACGAGATCAAGTCCGCGATCATCCTGCAGCCGGGCCCGGCCGCGCTGTTCGACGGCGTCGACGCGCTGCACCGCGTGATCGCCGCATGGGCCGAGCGCCGCGGCGACGCGCGCTCGGCGTGACGCGCGCGCATCGGCCGTGCGTGGCGAGCGCGGCACGCACGCAGCGTCGCCGCGGTCGCGATCGCGCATGACCGTGCGGCGGGCGCGGCGACGATCCGCGGAAGAAAAGGCTGGACCGAGGACCGGCGCCGGCGCGCGCCGCGCGCTCAGATGCCTTGCGCGAGCCGCACGCCGAGGTCGAGCACGGGTTCGACGACGAGCACGCGCGCGAGCATGATCGCGAGCATCGCGACGATCGGCGACAGGTCGAGGCCGGCCATGACCGGCAGCACGTTGCGCACCGGCCGCAGCAGCGGCTCGGTCAGCAGGAAGATCAGCGGCACGAGCGGGTTCGCGCGGTCGACGCTGACGAAGCTCAGGAACACGCGGAACAGGATCAGCACGAAGTACAGCATCAGCACGAAGTCGCCGAGGTCCGCGAGCGCCATGACGGCGAGGCCGAGCACGCCGAAGCTCTGTCGTGCGAGCACGAACAGCAGCGCGAGCTTCAGCGCGGTCAACAGCCACGCGAGCAGCACGCCGGCGAGATCGAGGCTGCGCCAGGCCGGAATCACGCGCCGCAGCGGCATCAGCACCGGGTTCGTGACGCGGTACAGGAACTGGCAGATCGGGTTGTAGAAGTTCGCGCGCACGCATTGCAGCAGCACGCGCAGCACGACGAGGCCGATCAGCGCGGCGAACACGAAGTTGATCAGGATCTGGCCGGCGTTGGCGAAGTAGCGCATCGAGGAACGGGCTCTGCGGGCGGCGCGTCCGCCCGGGTCCGGCGATCCTAGCAGGTTGTCGAAACGGGCTTTCCGCCGCGTGCGTCGCGGTCGCGGGCTTCGCGGCGGCGCTCGCCGTGCGCATGCGCGCGGTCGCGGCGCGCCTGTTCCGTACGCGGCGCCGATCGCTGCCGGCGCCGGTCATCGCCGGTGCGCCGGTCCGTGTGGTGCACGGCGCCGGCGCTGCGTGCCGGCGCGCGACCCCGCGCGAGGCGGGGCATGACGCGACCGGCCGACGATTTCTTCGTCGCGCGGTCGACCGACGCGGACGCCGCAGCGCCGTCGCCGCGCTGCGAGTCAGTGCGCCGAGCGCTCAGGTTCGATGCGTCGCGCGCTGCGTCGCGCGGAGCGCCGGGCGATCACGAGCGGCGCGCGGCGAGCTCGCGCGCGCGCCGCGTCGCCGCGTCGACGGCGGCCTCGACGAGCGCGCGGAAGCCGCCGGCCGCGAACGCGTCGAGCGCGGCGGCCGTGGTCCCGCCCGGCGAGGTCACGCGCTCGCGCAGCCGCGCCGGCGGCTCGCCGTCCTCGACGAGCATGCGTCCGGCGCCGAGGCAGGTCTGCGCGGCGAGCGCACGCGCGACGTCGCGCGGCAGCCCCTGCGCGGCGGCGGCATCCTCGAGCGCCTCGGCGAGCAGGAAGAAGTACGCCGGTCCGGAGCCGGACAGCGCGGTCACCGCATCCATCTGCGCTTCGTCCTCGACCCAGACCGCGAGTCCGGCCGCGCCGAGCAGCGCTGCGGCGCGCGCGCGCTGCTCGGCGTCGGCGGCCGCGTTCGCGAACAGGCCGCTCGCGCCGGCGCCGAGCAGCGCCGGCGTGTTCGGCATCGCGCGCACGATCGCGACGTCGGCGCCGAGCCACGCGCCGATCTGCGCGACGCGCACGCCGGCCGCGATCGAGACGACCAGCGGGCGGTGCGCGGCGGCGAGCGCGGCGAGCTCCACGCAGACGAGCTCGACGATCTGCGGCTTGACCGCGAGCACGATCGTCTCGGCCCGCTCGGCCGCCGTGCGCGCGTCGGCGTGCGCGGCGACGCCGAAGTCGTGCGCGAGCGCCGCGCGGAGCTCCGCGCTCGGCTCGGCGACCGCGATCGAGGCCGGCGCCGCGCCGGCGCGGATCAGCGCGCCGATCAAACTGCGCGCCATGTTGCCGCCGCCGACGAACGCGACGC
>DASWOS010000200.1:0-10242 GCA_036398645.1 Dokdonella sp.
ACGCTCGGGCCGTACCTGCTGCCGCACGTCGTGCCGCGCATACGCGAACGCTTCCCGCGGCTCGAGCTGCTGCTCGTCGAGGAGAAGACCGAGGTGCTGCTGAAGCAGCTGCGCGAGGGCCGCCTCGACGCGGTCGTGCTCGCATTGCCGATCCACGACGACCAGCTGCAGCACGAGTTCCTGTTCGAGGAGCCGTTCCTGCTCGCGGTGCCGCAGGGCCATGCGCTCGCGCGGCGCACGGCGCTGTCGCTCGACGATCTCGCCGACGAGCGCCTGCTGCTGCTCGAGGACGGCCACTGCCTGCGCGATCAGGCGCTCGAGGTGTGCCGGCTGTCCGGCGCCGGCGAGAAGACCGGCTTCCGCGCGACGAGCCTCGAGACGCTGCGCCAGATGGTCGCCGCGAACGTCGGCATCACGCTGCTGCCGGCGCTCGCGGTCAGGCCGCCGGTGGCGCAGTCCGCCGACGTGCATCTCGTCGAGTTCAGCGGCGCCGCGCCGAGCCGGCGCATCGCGATGTTCTGGCGCAAGAGCTCGGCCAGCGCGGCGTTCCTGAAGCGCCTCGCCGCGCTGTTCCGCGAGCTGCCGCCGGCGCTGCTCGACGCGCATTCCGGCAGCGCGCCCACGCCGGCGCACGCCGCCCCGCGCCGCCGCCGTGCGCGCGCCGCGGTGCGCGTCGGCGCCTAAACCGCACGCCTCGCGATCGATTCCGCCGCCGCGGCGCTTGACGCGCGCGACGCCGACCGCTAGCCTCTCGTATTAACGCATTAACAGACCATCGCGATGAAACGGCGGCATCTCGAACCCGAGCTCGACTCCGACCGCGCCGAGCGCTCGCTGTGCGACGCGCTGCTGACGCTGCGCAGCGTCGATGAGGTACGCGCGTTCCTCGACGATCTCTGCACGCCGGCCGAGCGCGAGGCGATGCGCGACCGCTGGAGCGTCGTGCCGCACCTGCTCGCCGGCGAGCCGTATTGGCAGATCCACGAATCGACCGCGGTCAGCATCACGACGATCGGCCGCGTCGCGCGCTGCCTCGAGCACGGCGCCGGCGGCTACGCGCTCGCCGCGCGGCGCCTGCGCGCGAAGCACAAGCTGCCGGCGCTGGCCGGCGCGGAGGCGCAATGAGCGAGTCGCGCGACCGCCTGCGCGTCGCCGTGCAGAAGTCCGGCCGCCTCGCCGAGCAGTCGCTCGGCCTGCTGCAGCGCGCCGGCCTCGTGTTCCGCGCGAGCCGCGACCGCCTGTTCCTGTACGGCGAGAACCTGCCGGTCGACGTGCTGCTCGTGCGCGACGACGACATCCCGGGCCTGCTCGTCGAAGGCAGCTGCGAGCTCGGCATCGTCGGCCGCAACGTGCTCGACGAGTACCGTCTCGGCGCCGCCGGCGCGCCGGTGCCGCGCGAGCTGCAGGCGCTCGGCTTCGGCGGCTGCCGGCTCGCGATCGCGGTGCCGGAGCGCGGCGCGATCGAGCGCGCCGCCGACCTCGGCGGCCTGCGCGTCGCGACCACGTATCCGGCGCTGCTCGGCGCCTGGCTCGCCGCGAACGGCATCCGCGCCGAGGTCGTCGTGCTGAACGGCTCGGTCGAAATCGCGCCGCGGCTCGGCAAGGCCGAGGCGATCTGCGATCTCGTCTCCTCCGGCGCGACGCTCGCGGCGAACCAGCTGCGCGAGATCGCGACCGTGATGGCGAGCGAGGCGGTGCTCGCGTCGAGCCCGCGCACGCCGTCGGTCGCGGCGGCGGCGCAGGTCGAGCGGCTCTGCGCGCGCATCGCCGGCGCGCGCTCCGGCGACGGCGCACGCCTGCTGATGATGCAGGCGCCGCGCGCCGCGCTCGCCGAGATCACGCGCCTGCTGCCCGCGCGCGAGACGCCGAGCGTGCTCTGCCTCGACGGCCGGCCCGACGACATCGCGGTGCAGGCGCTCTGCAACGCCACGCTCGACTGGCAGCACCTCGAGGAGCTGAAGCGCCTCGGCGCGAGCGGCCTGATGGTGCTGAACGTCGAGCGCATGCTCGCATGAAGCGCATCGACTGGCCCGCGCTCGACGAGGCCGCGCGCCGCGACGCGCTCGCGCGGCCGCGGCCGGTGCGCGACCCGGCCCAGCTCGAACGGGTGCGTGCGATCGTCGCCGACGTGCGCGCGCGCGGCGACGCCGCGCTCGTGGAGCTGACCGAGCGCCTCGACGGCTGCCGGCTCGCGCGCTTCGAGGTCGGCGCCGACGAGTTCGCCGCGGCCGAGCGCGCGGTCCGCGCCGACGTGCGCGCGGCGATCGCCGCGGCGATCGAGCGCGTCGAGATCTTCCATGCGGCGCAGCTGCCGCAGCCGCTGCGCGCGGACACCGCGCCCGGCATGCGCTGCGAGCAGCTCGTGCGGCCGATCCGCCGCGTCGGCCTGTACGCGCCGGCCGGCAGCGCGCCGCTGCCGTCGACGGTGTGGATGCTCGCGGTGCCGGCGCGGCTCGCCGGCTGCGCCGAGATCGTGCTGGCGACGCCGCCGCGCGCGGACGGCAGCGCCGATCCGCTGATCCTCGTCGCGGCGCGCCTGTGCGGCATCGAGCGCGTGCTGAAGCTCGGCGGCGCGCAGGCGATCGCCGCGCTCGCCTACGGCACCGACAGCGTGCCGCGCTGCGACAAGCTGTTCGGCCCCGGCAACGCGTGGGTCACGCAGGCGAAGCTCGAGGTCGCGGCCGATCCCGACGGCGCCGCGATCGACCTGCCGGCCGGCCCGTCCGAGGTGCTCGTGATCGCCGACGACGCCGCCGACGCCGAATTCGTCGCCGCGGACCTGCTCGCGCAGGCCGAGCACGGCGCCGATTCGCAGGTGCTCCTGCTCAGCCCGAGCGAGCGGCTGCTGCGCGCGGTCGAGGCCGCGGTCGACGCGCAGCTCGCCTCGCTGCCGCGTCGCGCGATCGCGCAAGCCGCGCTCGCGCACGCGCGGCTCGTGCGCGTACGCGACCTCGACGAAGCGGTCGAGGTCTCCGAGCGCTACGCGCCGGAGCACCTGATCGTGCAGACGCGCGAGCCGCGTGCGCTGCTGCCGAAGCTGTCCGCGGCCGGCAGCATCTTCCTCGGGCGCTGGTCGCCGGAGACGCTCGGCGATTATTGCGCCGGGCCGAACCACGTGCTGCCGACGCTCGGCTTCGCGCGTTCGGTCAGCGGCGTCGGCGTCGACAGCTTCCTGCGCCGCGTCTACGTGCAGGAGGCGAGCGCCGACGCGCTGATGCGGATCGGCGCCGACGCCGCGCTGCTCGCGCGCGCCGAGCGGCTCGAAGCGCACGCGCGCGCGGTCGACCTCCGCCTCGACGCGGCACGACGACTCGGCGCGGACGCCGCGGTCGCGGCGAGGTCCGCATGAGCATGCTCGCGCGCGCCCGCGAGGATCTCGCCGCGTTCCGACCCTACGCGTCGGCGCGCCGCAGCGGCCTCCAGGGCGCGATCCGCCTCGACGCGAACGAATCGCCGTGGACCGCCGAGGCCGCCGCGTTCGGCCTGAACCGCTACCCGGACCCGCAGCCGGCGCCGCTGCGCACGCGCCTCGCCGCGCTGTACGGCGTCGACGAGCGCCGGCTCTGGATCGGCCGCGGCAGCGACGAGGTGATCGACCTGCTGCTGCGCGGCTTCTGCCGCGCCGGGCGCGACAACGTCGTCGCCTGCGCGCCGACGTTCGGCATGTACCGCATCGGCGCCGAGCTGCAGGGCGCCGCGTACCGCGAGCTCGCGCTCGATCCGGAGCGCGACTTCGCGCTCGATCCCGCCGAGCTGCTCGCGCTCGCCGACGCGGACACGAAGCTCGTCGTGGTCTGCTCGCCGAACAACCCGACCGGCGCGCTGTACCACGATTCGCTCGAGCGCCTCGCCACCGGGCTCGCCGGCCGCGCGCTGCTCGTCGTCGACGAGGCCTACATCGAGTTCGCCGGCGTCGACAGCGCCGCGGCGTTGATCGACCGTCACGACAACGTCGTCGTGCTGCGCACGCTGTCGAAGGCGCACGCGCTGGCCGGCGCACGCGTCGGCGCGCTGATCGCGCGCGAGGAGATCGCCGCGTTCGTCGGCCGCATCGCGGCGCCGTATCCGCTGCCGCTGCCGTGCAGCGAGGCCGCGCTCGCGGTGCTCGAGCCGGTGCCGCTCGAGCGCGCCAGCGCGCGCGTCGCGCTGCTCGTCACCGAGCGCGAGCGGCTCGCCGAGTCGCTCGCGCGCGCGCCCGGCGTGCGGCGCGTCTGGCCGTCCGCGGCGAACTTCCTGCTGATCCGCTTCGACGACGGTGCGGCCGCGCTGAAGCGCGCGCTCGCCGCCGGCATCGTGCTGCGCGACGTGTCGGCCCAGCGCGGCCTCGCCGACTGCCTGCGCGCGACGGTGGGCCGCCCCGACGAGAACGACGCGCTGATCGCCGCGCTCGGGGGCGAGCGATGAACCGCGCCGCGCCGAAGATCCTGTTCGTCGACCGCGACGGCACGCTGATCGAGGAGCCGCCCGACGAGCAGATCGACGACTACGCGAAGTTCCGCCTGCTGCCGGGCACGATCTCGGCGCTGAAGCGCTTCGTCGCGGCCGGCTACGAGCTGGTCATGGTCAGCAACCAGGACGGTCTCGGCAGCGCGAGCTTCCCGCAGGCCGACTTCGACGGTCCGCAGCGGCTGCTGCTCGAGATCCTCGAGAGCGAAGGCGTCCGCTTCCGCGAGGTGCTGATCGATCCGAGCCTGCCGGCCGAGCACGCGCCGACGCGCAAGCCCGGCGTCGGCCTGGTGCGCCACTATCTCGTGCCCGGCGCGCTCGACCGCGAGCGCAGCGCGGTCGTCGGCGATCGCGAGACCGACCTCGAGTTCGCGCGCAACATCGGCATCCGCGGCCTGCGCGTCGGCGCCGGCGGCAGCGACTGGCCGGCGATCGCGCGCCTGCTGCTCGACGCGCCGCGCACCGCGCGCGTCGTGCGCGCGACGCGCGAGACGCGCATCGAAGTCGAGGTCGACCTCGACCGCAGCGAGCGTCCGCAGGTCGCGACCGGCATCGGCTTCTTCGACCACATGATCGAGCAGCTCGGCGTGCACGGCGGCTTCGCGCTCGCGCTCGATTGCGCGGGCGATCTCGGCGTCGACGAGCACCACACGGTCGAGGACGCGGCGCTCGCGCTCGGTCAGGCGCTGCGCGAGGCGCTCGGCGAGCGCCGCGGCATCGGCCGCTACGGCTTCACGCTGCCGATGGACGAGGCGCTCGCCGACGCCGCGATCGACCTGTCCGGGCGACCGTACTTCGTGTTCGAAGGCCGCTTTCCGCGCGAGTCGGTCGGCGGCCTGCCGACCGAGCTCGTGCCGCACTTCTTCCGCAGCCTCGCCGACGCGCTCGGCGCGAGCCTGCATCTCGGCGTGCGCGGCGAGAACGCGCACCACATGGTCGAGGCCTGCTTCAAGGCGGTCGGCCGCGCGCTCAAGGCTGCGCTCGCGCGCGACCGCGCGGTCGACGTGCCGAGCAGCAAGGGCGTGCTCGCGTGAGCGTGCGCGCGGTCATCGTGCCCGGCAGCGGCGCGAACTTCGGCTCGCTGCGCGAGGCGTGCCGCCGCGTCGGCGTCGACGCCGCGGTCAGCGACGACCCGCACCGCATCGCCGCGGCGACGCACGTGATCCTGCCCGGCGTCGGCGCCGCGGCGCCGGCGATGCGCGAGCTCCGCGCGCGCGGGCTCGACCGCGTGCTGCCGAAGCTCGGGCAGCCGCTGCTCGGCATCTGCCTCGGCATGCAGCTCCTGTTCGAGGCGTCCGAGGAGTCCGACCCGGCGCCGTGCGCGGCGTCGAGCGCGGACGCCGCGGCGCCGACGCGCGGGCTCGGCCTGCTGCGCGGCCGCGTGCGGCGGCTGCCGCCGGCGCCGAGCTGGCCGCACATGGGCTGGAACACGCTCTGCCGCCGCGCCGAGCATCCGCTGCTGGCCGGCATCGGCGACGACGACTGGTTCTACTTCGTGCACGGCTACGCGGCGCCGGTCGGCGCGGACACGCTCGCGGCGACCACGCACGGCGAGACGTTCAGTGCCGTCGTCGCCTGCGGCCGCGTGCACGGCGTGCAGTTCCACCCGGAGAAATCCGCGGCGTCGGGCCGTCGCGTGCTCGCGAACTTCTTCGCGCTCGCCGCATGAGGATCATCCCGGCCATCGATCTGCGCGACGGCCGCGTCGTGCGCCTCGAGCAGGGCGACTTCGCGCGCCAGCGCGCGTTCGATCACGACGCGTTCGCGCTCGCGCGGCGCTACGCCGAGGCCGGCGCGGACTGGCTGCACGTCGTCGATCTCGACGGCGCGCGCGCCGGCCGGCCGGCGCAGCTCGGGCTGATCGCGCGGCTCGCCGCGTGCGGCGCGCACGTGCAGGCCGGCGGCGGCGTGCGCACGCGCGCGGACGTCGCGCGGCTGCTCGACGCCGGCGTCGCGCGCGTCGTCGTCGGCAGCGTCGCCGTGCGCGCGCCGGACACGTTCGCCGAGTGGCTCGCCGAGCTCGGCGCGGAGCGGCTCTGCCTCGCGCTCGACCTGCACCGCGGCGACGACGGCACGTGGCGGCCGGCCGCCGACGCGTGGCGCGCGGCCGCCGACGCCGACGCCGACGCGCTGCTCGCGCGCTTCGCCGCGGCCGGCCTGCGTCACGTGCTCAGCACCGACATCGCGCAGGACGGCATGGCCGAGGGACCGAACCTCGCGCTGTATCGCGAGCTCGCCGCGCGCTGGCCGCGGCTCGACTGGATCGCGTCGGGCGGCGTGCGCGACCGCGCCGACGTCGACGCACTCGCCGCGGCCGGCGTCGCCGCCTGCGTCGCGGGCACCGCGCTGCTCGACGGCACGCTCGCGCTCGAGGAGATCGCCGCATGCTCGCGCGCCGCCTGATCCCGTGCCTCGACGTCGCCGGCGGCGCCGTCGTCAAGGGCGTGCGCTTCCGCGATCACCGCGTCGTCGGCGACGTCGTCGAGCTCGCGCGGCGCTACGCCGACGAGGGCGCCGACGAGCTCGTGTTCTACGACATCGCCGCGAGCCCGGACGGGCGCAGCGTCGACCCGGCCTGGGTCGAGCGCGTCGCGCGCGAGCTCGACATCCCGTTCTGCGTCGCCGGCGGCATCCGCTCGGTCGAGACGGCCGAGGCGGTGCTCGCGGCCGGCGCGGACAAGATCTCGATCAACAGCCCGGCGCTCGCGCGGCCGGCGCTGATCGACGAGCTCGCCGCGCGCTTCGGCCGCCAGTGCGTCGTCGTCGGCGTCGACGTCGACGCGCTCGCCGACGCCGAGACGTCGTGGCGCGTGATCGCGAACAGCGGCAGGCCCGACGCGGCGAGCGACAGCGGCCGAGATCTGCTCTCGTGGGTGCGCGAGCTCGACGCCCGGGGCGCCGGCGAGATCGTGCTGAACGCGATCCGCGCCGACGGCGTGCGCGCCGGCTACGCGCACGCGCAGGTCGCCGCGGTGCGCGCGGCGACGACGCTGCCGCTGGTCGCGTCCGGCGGCGCCGGCGCGCCCGAGCACTTCGCCGACGTGTTCTCGCGCGGCGCCGACGCGGCGCTCGCGGCGAGCGTGTTCCACAGCGGCGAGATCCGCCTGGGCGAGCTGAAGCGCTTCCTCGCCGCGCGCGGCATCGTGGTGCGCGCATGAACGCCGCGCCGCCTGCCGCGGGCGCGACGTCGCGCGTGGACGCCGCCGCGTTCGCGGACACGCTCGACTGGACCAAGGGCGGCGGCCTCGTCGCGCAGGTCGTGCAGCACGCCTACGACGGCCGCGTGTTGATGCTCGGCTACGCGAACCGCGACGCTCTCGAGCGCACGCTCGCGACCGGCGAGGTGCACTTCTGGTCGCGCACGAAGCAGCGCATCTGGCGCAAGGGCGAGTCCTCGGGCCACGTGCTGAAGCTCGTCTCGATCGCCGCCGACTGCGACGCCGACGCGCTGCTCGCGCAGGCCGTTCCGCACGGCCCGACCTGCCACCGCGGCACGCCGAGCTGCTTCGACGGCGCCGCGCCGGCGCATCCGTGGTTGAACGAGCTCGAAGCGCTGATCGCGCGCCGCGCCGGCGCGGATCCCGCCTCGAGCTACGTCGCGAAGCTGCTCGCCGGCGCGCCGCAGCGGCGCGCGCAGAAGGTCGGCGAGGAAGGCGTCGAGGTCGCGCTCGCCGCGGTCGGCGCCGATGCCGACGCGCTGCGCGGCGAGGCCGCGGACCTCGTGTTCCACCTGCTCGTGCTGCTGCGCGGCGCAGGGCTGACGCTCGCCGACGTCGTCGGCGAGCTCGCGCGACGGCATCGCGGCGACTGACGCGCGGCTACGCGTCGAAGCCGTCGGCGAAGATCGCGTCGTCGGCGGCCGGCGGCGTGAAGTTCCCGGCGATCGCGAGCGCGATCGCGTTGTCGCCGCCGGCGATGACGTCGTCGATCTCGCCGCCGAAGCCGCCGCAGTCGTCCGGCGCGACCGGCGGGATCGTGAAGCCGTCGTCGGCGAGGTCGAGCGCGTCCGCGGACGCGCTGCCGGCGAGGTCCAGCTCGACCGGTGCGAACGTGCAGTTGCCGACCGCGATCGGAAAGCCGCTGATCGTCACGTGCAGCACGTCGAGCCGCATCGATGCGGTCGCGAGCGCGGCGCTGCCGTCCGCTCCGACCTGCCCGCCCGACGCGCCGGCCTGGCTCAGCCGGTAGGTGACGACGACGGTGCCGAGGTCCGAGTCGAAGCTCGCGGTCGTCTGCGGGAACACGAACGCGCCGGCGCCGATCGCGCCGGACGCCGGATCGTACGACGCGCCGGCGAACACGCCGCCGTCCGGCAGCGCACCGCTCTGCCCGCCGACCGAGATCGTGCCGGACACCGGATAATCCTCGGCGTGCGCGGCCGGCGCGGTCGCCGCGCAGCACAGCACCGCGAGCGCGAAAAGGGCGCGCCGGTCGCGCGGATCGTGGCTCTGCATCGCGTCGCTCCTTCGCCGCGCGGCGGCGGCGCTCAACGGCGCCGACGCTCGGGCGGCGTGTTCGGGTCCGATTCGATCTCGATCCGGACGACGTGCCGATCGTTCCGCGCCGCGCCGCCGCGCCGCACGACGCTCAGCGCGCGCCCTCGCCGGTCCACTGCTTCAGCCATGCGTTCACGGTGTCGTGCCAGAGCACGCTGTTGTGCGGCTTCACGACCCAGTGGTTCTCGTCCGGGAAGCGCAGGAACTTGCTCGGGATGCCGCGTCGCTGCGCGGCGGTGAACGCGGCGAGGCCCTGCTCGAGCGGAATGCGGAAGTCCTGGTCGCTGTGCACGACGAGGATCGGCACGCGCCAGTCCTTGACGTGGTCGACCGGGTTGAACTTCTCGTAGGCGGCCGGATCCTCGTACTGCGTCCTGCCGTTGTGCTCCCACTCGTCGAACCAGAGCTCCTCGGTCGAGTAGCTCATCATGCGGCTGTCGAACACGCCGTCGTGCGCGACGATGCACTTCCACGGATCGGCCCAGTTGCCGGCGATCCAGTACGCCATGTAGCCGCCGTAGGACGCGCCGAGCGCGCAGGCGCGATCCTTGTCGAGGAAGCGGAAGTCCTCGAGCGCGGCGGCCCAGCCGAGCTTCAAGTCCTCGAGCGGCGCGCCGCCCCAGTCGCCGGAGATCGCGTCGGTGAACTTCTGGCCGTAGCCGGTCGAGCCGTGGAAGTTGATCGTGACGACCGCGAAGCCCTGGCCGGCGTAGGTCTGCGGATTCCAGCGGTAGTGGAAGTCGTTGGTCATCGCGCCCTGCGGGCCGCCGTGGACGATGAACGCGACCGGGTACTTGCGCCCGGGGCGATAGCCGACCGGCTTGACCACGTAGCCCTGCACCGAGTCGCCGCCGACGCCGCGGAACGTGAAGAACTCGGCGTCGCCGAAGCGGACGTTCCTCAACCGCTCCGCGTTGAGGCGCGTGACCGGCTTCAGGCCGCGTCCGTTCGGATCGGCCGCATAGACGTCCGCCGGATGCTTGAAGTCCTCGCGCGTCGCGACGAGGCGCGTGCGGCCGACGTCGAAGCCGCCGACCGTGCCGCCTTCGACGACGCGCCGCGCCTTGCCGCTGGCGACGTCGATCGCGAACAGCGGGTGCTCGCCCTTGTCGTCCGTCGTCGTGTACAGCGTCTTGCCGTCGGCGGATTCCTTCAGCGCCGACGCCGAGCGGTCCCACTGCGGATCGATCTCGCGCTTCGTGCCGCTGGCGAGGTCGAGCGCCCAGATGCCGAAGCGGTCGGCCTCGAAGCCGGCGCGCTTCATCGCGAGCCAGTACAGCGTCTTGCCGTCGGCGGACGG
>DASWOS010000201.1:0-9929 GCA_036398645.1 Dokdonella sp.
GCCGCTACCGGCGACGTCGGCGGCAGCGCCGCAAAGTCGATCTCGAGCAGACCGTCCTCGCCGACGAGCCCGGCCGGCAGCTCGAGGCTCAGCGTCTGCTCCGGATGATCGACGTCGTAGTTCGTCTCGCCGACGAGCTGACCATTGGCTTCGATGCGGACATGCCGCATCGGCACCTTGGGTCCGACCAGTGCGCGAGCTCGCAGCTTCAACGTCAGCGGACCCGTCGGCGTCGGCACGAGCCGCATGCGCAGGCCGGCGCCTGCGTTCGCGGACCACGTGCCCCAATCTTCGATGTTCCACCAGTCGCCGACGCGGTACAAGCCGCCGAGCGATCCGCTTCCGAATCGGATCGGCGAACCGTCGGCTGCGTACGTGAATACCGTCGGTGCGTCCTGTCGACTGATCTGGACGGTCGGAGTGCCGCAGCACGAATCCAGCCGGACCAACCACCAACGTCGATCCGCGCTCGCGAGCGGAGCTTCCGGAAGCGCGGTCGAAAACCCGGCGAGCAGATCGTGCAACGCGGCATCCGCATAGGCGCGACCGTCGATCAGCAGCGCGGAGTACCCCATCGCATGCAACTGCGTGATCATGTCCGCGGCGGCGAGCTTCTCGACCACGCTGCTCCACATGTATCCGGCGCGTCCGCGTGAATTCCCGTAGGAGAACTTGAGGCTTCTCGTGGCCAGGAACGGCTTGAATTCCTCGTAGTCGGTCATCGCTTCGACGGGGGGATGTTCCGGGTACCAGACGGCCGGCAATTGGAACACCGCCGCGCCGGTCGGTAGGAGGCGTTCGACCTGCTCGAACCACGCGTGGTCGGCGTCGAAGTCGGCGACGGCCGACTCACGCGCCCGAAACGGATGCGGCCAAGTGAGATCGAATGCCGCGGCGACGCCGACGACGGCGATCAGCGCGCCGCGCGGCCATCGGCCGCCGAGGCGGCGCGCCGTGATCTGCAGCATCCAGCCGCCACCGAGCAATGCCGTGAAGGCGAGAAACGGCAGAACCCGGTTGTAGGCGCGGATCTTCGTCGTCACGAGAAAAGAGACCAACGATCCGACGCCGGTCGAGATCGCGAGCAACAGCACGACGAGCGCGAGCATCGCGGCGATGCGCACCGAGTCCTCGAGCATCGTCGAGTCCGCCGCGTCCGCGCGGCGGCCCGCCACGGCGCGTGCGAGACCCCACAGCAACACGAGTAGGCCGAAGTCGCCGAACAGGCCGATGTACTGATTGTTCGCTTCGGTGTCGAGAACGTTCATGTCGCGATCGAACGCGCGCTTGACGTGCGCGAACGCACCGATCCGGTGCCGTGGGGTCGGTAGCAGCACCTGGTTCAGGCGCAGCGCGTAGGTCTCCGCGTCGACGGCGGAACGCGCGGCCGTGCTGGCGTTGGCGCCCGCGTGCCACTTGTGCCACGTCACCGGCAGTTGCTCGACCGCGAACGCAAACGCCGTCGCCGCGAGCAGCACGAGCGGCGGCAGCAGCGTCGACGCGCGCGGCCGGCGCGCGACGGCGATCGCCCCGCTCGCGATGCAGAGCACCGCGAAAAACGCACCGTTGTAAGGCATCTGCAGAGGCAGCAGTGCGGCAACGATCGATGCGCCGAGCAGTCGCCTCTTTCCGTCGTCGACATCGGGATCGAAAGCGCCCCGCGCGAGGCGCACCAGCACGAGCACGCCGAGCGGTACGAGGAAATACGCCCCGTTCGTCAAATGGAATACGTTGCGTATCACGTGATACGGCAGGAACGCGTACAGCAGTGCGCAAACGAGCGCAGGCGCCGTGTCCATGCCGAGACGGCGGAACGCGTAGAACGCAGCGAAGCCGATCAGGTAGAAGCCGGCGACGAAGTACAGGTTCATCGCGATGCCGGGCGCGCCGGTCAGCGCGGCGAGCGGCCCCATGATCGCGTAGTTCAGCGAATCGAAGCGCGGAAAGTCGAGCCGGTCGTAGCCGAACGGATAGCCGAGCCGCGGATTGTCGAACAGCCAGCCGGTCTCGGCGACGTTCTGGATCTGCGCGAGCTTGTCGATCGCGTCGCCCCAATACGTGTACGGCACGTCGAGCCGCGACAGCGGCGCCCCCAGCGCGCCGAACAGCAGCAGCGTCGTCAGCACCGCGAGCGCCGGATAGGCCCAGCGGTCGCCGTAGCGGCCGAACGTCAGCGCAAGCCGCATTCGAGCATCCGTGCGTCGCCGCCGGCCGGCGAGGGCGGCGACGAGCCGCGGCGAACTTCGATCGCCGCGGTTCCGGTCGACCGCGGCGCCGCGACGCCGAGACGTCCGGCCGACGTGTCGAGCCACGGGCAACCTCGGCCCCGCGAAGATGCACGCGGTGCGTTCCGCGGGCGCCGCCGTTCCGCACGGACGATCGCGAACGGGCTGGCGCACTCGCGCCGACCGAGCGGTGCTGCCGCATCATGCATGATCGTCGCCTGCGTCGGCATTCGGCACGCGCGCCGCGGCGCGCGAGGTGCGGCCGCTGCGCTCGCGCACCATGACCGGCAGCGGCGGCGCGTCGCGGTCGCGGCTGATCAGCAACTCGGCGAGCAGGCCGAACATCAGGAGCTGCAGCCCGACGAGCAGCAGCAGCACGCCGAGCTGCAGCAGCGGACGCTGACCGATCGCGGCGCCGGACAGCCGCAGCACGCTCAGGTAGATCAGCACGGCGAGGCCGCAGGCGCCGAGCAGCAGGCCTCCGGCGCCGAACAGATGGCCCGGCTTGCGTGCGTAGCGCGTCACCGTCATCACGCTGAACAGGTCGAGCAGGCCGCGCAAGAAGCGGCGCGCGCCGTACTTCGACCGGCCGAAGCGGCGCGGATGGTGCGTGACCTCGATCTCGCCGATGCGGTAGCCGTGCGCATGCGCGAGCACGGGTACGAAGCGGTGCAGCTCGCCGTACAGGCGGATCGCGTCGAACACGTCGCGTCGATACGCCTTGTAGCCGCAGTTGAAGTCGTGCAGCGGTATGCCCGACGTACGCGCGGTGATCCAGTTGAAGACTTTCGACGGCAGCGTCTTGCCGAGCGGATCGTGGCGTTGCCGCTTCCAGCCCGAGACGACGTCGCTGCCGTCCAGGATCGCGGCGACGAATCTCGGCAGCTCGTTCGGATCGTCCTGCAGGTCGCCGTCCATCGTCACGACGATGTCGCCGTCGGTCTGCTCGACGCCGATCTGCAGCGCGGTCGCCTTGCCGAAATTGCGGCGCAGGCGCAGCCCGCCGACGCGCGGGTCCTTCGTCGACGCGGCGACGATCTGGGTCCAAGTGCCGTCGCAGCTGCCGTCGTCGACGAAGCAGATCGCCGTCAGCGCGAACGCGCTCTGCGCGGACGCGACGGCGAGCAGCCGATCGGTCAGCGTGCCGATCGTCTGCTCCTCGTTCATGACCGGCAGGACGATCGAGACGCGCGGAACCGCCGCGTTCACGCCGGCGCTTCCGGCGGCGAGTGGATCAGCAGCGTCTCCGACCGATACGGCAGCGCGGGCGTCCAGCCGCGATAGCGCGCGCCGGTGCCGCGCACGCGCGACAGTGCCGCGCGGTAGCGCCGCCGGTCGGAGTTGTCGAACACGATCAGTCCGCCCGGAGCGAGGCGTTCCTGCGCGCGGGCGAGGCAGGCGACGCGCGCGCGACCGTCGATGACGACGAGGTCGTAGCGGACGTCCTCGTCGAGGATCGCGTCGACGTACGCGGAGAAATCGCAGTCCTCGAAGCCGCGCCGCGCGGAGCCCGCACGCGGCACGGCGACGCCGCGGGTCGGCTCGACGACGCGCAGCCGCACGCGTTCCGGATCGAGGATCGGCGCGATCGAGCGCGCGAACGCCGCGTCGTGCTCGACCGAGGTGACGTGGCTGCAGCGCCGCGCGAGCCATACGGTGCTCGCGCCGGAGCCGTACTCGAACGCGCGCACGCGGCCGCCGCGCGCGCCGATCCAGCGCTCGACCTCGCGCGCCGCCACGGTCGTCCACCACGGGACGTCGAGCTGCGCGAGCCGCGCCGCGTCGTAGACGGCGAACTGGCTGGCGAGCCAGAAGCGGAACGAATGCTTAGGCGCGCCCTCGAGCCGAGCGAGGATGCCGCTCGCGCGCAGCGGCTTCGCGGCCGCCTGCACGCTGTTCACGTAGATCGACTTCAGCAACGCTGTTCCCCCGGCGTTCCGGCGCATGATAGCCCGGCTGCGCGCGCTACCGAAGCTCGGGCAGGTCGCGGTACAGCTCGAGCGCCTGCGGGTTCGCCAGTGCGTCGGTGTTGCTGACCGGCCGGCCGTGGACCACGTCGCGGACCGCGACTTCGGTGATCTTGCCCGAGATCGTGCGCGGGATGTCGGCGACCTGCACGATCTTCGCCGGCACGTGGCGTGGCGTCGTGTTTGTGCGGATCTGCGCGCGAATGCGCTCGCGCAGCTCGTCGTCGAGCGCGACGCCGTCGCGCAGGCGCACGAACAGCACCACGCGCTCGTCGCCCTGCCACTGCTGCCCGATCGCGATCGATTCGAGGACTTCGGGAACCTGCTCGACCTGGCGATAGATCTCGGCGGTGCCGATGCGCACGCCGCCGGGATTCAGCGTCGTGTCCGAGCGGCCGTAGATCACGATGCCGTCGTGCTCGGTCAGCATCGCGTGGTCGCCGTGGCACCACACGCCCGGCACGCGCGAGAAGTACGCGTTGCGGTATTTCTCGCCGTCCGCGTCGTTCCAGAAGAACACCGGCATCGACGGAAACGGCGCCGTGCAGGCGAGCTCGCCTTTCTGCTCGCGCACCGGCTTGCCCGCGTCGTCGAGGATCTCGACCTTCATGCCGAGCCCGCGGCACTGCAGCTCGCCGCGATAGACCGGCAGCAGCGGATTGCCGAGCGCGAAGCACGAGATGATGTCGGTGCCGCCGGAGATCGACGCGAGCAGCACGCGATCCTTGACGTCGCGGTAGACGTAGTCGTAACTCTCCGGCGCGAGCGGCGAGCCGGTCGAGAGGATCGTCTTCAGGTTCTGCAGCTTGTGCGTCTGCCGCGGCTTGACGCCTTCCTTCTCGATCGCGGCGAGCCACTTCGCGCTGGTGCCGAACACGCTGATGCCGACCTCGTCGGCGAGGTTCCACAGCGCGTTGCCGTCCGGATACGAAGGCGAGCCGTCGTAGAGCACGAGCGTCGCGCCGACCGCGAGGCCGGAGACGAACCAGTTCCACATCATCCAGCCGCAGGTCGTGTAGTAGAACAGCCGGTCCTCGCGCTTAAGGTCCGTGTGCAGCACGAGCTCCTTCAAATGCTGGATCAGCGTGCCGCCGGCGCCGTGCACGATGCACTTCGGCACTCCGGTCGTGCCGGACGAGTACATCACGTAGAGCGGATGGTCGAACGGCAGCGGTTCGAACGTCGGCGCGTGCTCGCCGTCGCCGACGAAGTCCGGCCAAGCGATCGCGTCGCGCAGGCCGTCGAGATCCGGCGCGGCGTCCGCATACGGAATCACGACGAGCTTCTCGACGCTCGGGATGCGCTCCAGCACGCCGCGAACCTTCGCGAGGCAGTCGAAGCGCTTGCCGCCGTAGCCGTAGGCGTCGGCCGCGAACAGCACCTTCGGCGCGATCTGGCCGAAGCGGTCGACGACGCCGCTGACGCCGAAGTCCGGCGAGCACGACGACCACGTCGCGCCGAGCGACACCGCGGCGAGCATCGCGATGACGGTCTCCGGCATGTTCGGCAGGAAGCCGGCGACGCGGTCGCCGGGGCCGACGCCGGCCGCGCGCAGCGCGTGCGCGAGGCGGCCGACTTCGGCATGCAGGCTCGCGTAGCTGTACTCGCGCTTGTGCCCCCATTCGTTGCGGAACACGAGCGCGAGCCGCTCGTCCTTGTAGCGCAGCAGGTTCTGCGCGAAGTTCAGCCGCACGTGCGGGAACCATTTCGCGCCGGGCATCTTGTCGCCGTCGACGAGCACCGGAGTGAACTCGCCGGAGGCGCGGATGCCGCAGAACTCCCAGACCAGCGGCCAGAACTTCTCCGGCGAACGGATCGAGAATTCGTACAGCGGTACGTAGCTGCGGATGTCGTCGTTGCCGGTGTTCTCGCGCACGAAGCGCGTGAAGCGGCTCAGGTTCGCGCGCTCGATGCGCTCGGCGCTCGGCTCCCAGATCGGTTTGTTCATCGATGCCACGAGTCGGATGGAGAAGGCCGCGAGGACGTGAGAAAGCAGCGAGCGGAGACGCGGCTGCGCGACGGCGAGGCGCGAGCACGGACCGCGGCCGCGAAGCCGCCGAGCACGACGCCCGAGTCACGGTGCGCGAATTATCCGGCAAGCCGGACGCAGCCGCCAGCGCGGCGGCCGCACGTCGGCGCAAAAAAAACGCCGGCGCGAGGCCGGCGTTTTTCGTCCGCATCCGCCGACTCACCCGATCAGCAGATCCTTTTCCTTCTTGCCCGAGGCGATCGCCGCATGGAACCAGCGCGGGCGCTTGCCGCGGCCGCTCCAGGTCTGATTCGGATCGGCCGGGTTGCGGTACTTCGGCTTGACCTTGCCGCGCGCCTTGCCGCGCGTACCGGGACGACCGATCACTTCGTCGAGCGCGAGCCCCTCGGCCTTGACCAGCGCGTTGATCTTCTCGCGCAGTTTGGACGCTCTTTCCTTCGCCAGTTCGTCCTGGCGCGCACGTGCGCGTTCGATCAAATCGGAGAGCTGATTGTGGTTCAGAGACTTGAGATCGATTGCCATGTCTGATTTGCCTCGCAGCTAATTATGTTTGAGATGAGACGATGAAGGTCCAACCACCCCACGATTCCCGCCTCTTGCGGATTGCAGATCCTGCCAGGCTAGCGGCCTCGTGCATGGACGAACGAGTGCCGAATGTCACGAGTCGTCCATAAGCTCGCGAGTTTAGCCGAAAATCAGGTGCGGACGCCATAATCGTTTCGTGAAAGGCGCGTCTCACGAATCCAATTCACGAATCGACGAATACGCCGGTGATTCGGCCGCCGCGGCTCACTCGCGGCGCGCCTCGATTCGCACGACGACCGGCGGCCGCCGATAATCGGCTCGCGCACGTGCCGAATTACACAAAAAATCCTTAATTCGGCCGCGCCGAAGCGCAAGGCGGCGGCGGAGTCCGCGCGACCGGCGTCGCGCCGCGAGCGGATCCAAGCGAAACGGTGCGCCTCGACCTCGTCAGCCGAACAAGCGGAGCAGATCGTCGCGCGCGACGATGCGGTTCTCGGCCTCTCCGCGGCGGCGGTACTCGAGCGTCCGGGCGGCGAGGCCGCGTTCGCTAACGACGACGCGGTGCGGAATGCCGATCAGCTCGACGTCGGCGAACATCGGGCCAGGCCGCAGGCCGCGGTCGTCGAGCGCGGCTTCGATGCCGCGCGCCGACAGCATCTCGTAGAGCCGTTCGGCTTCGTCGCGCACCTGCGCGTTCTGTTGCGCGTTGATCGGGCAGATCACGACGCGCCACGGCGCCATCGGCTCCGGCCAGACGATGCCGGCCGGGTCGTGGTTCTGCTCGATCGCGGCCGCGACGATGCGGCTGACGCCGATGCCGTAGCAGCCCATCTGCAGGACCTGTGCGTCGCCGTGCGCGTCGAGGACGCGCGCGCCCATCGCTTCGGCGTAGCTCGAGCCGAGCTGGAAGATGTGCCCGACCTCGATGCCGCGCGCGATCGTGAGCGTACCGCTGCCGTCCGGCGACGGATCGCCGTCGACGACCTTGCGCAGATCCGCCACGCGCGTGACGCGCGCGTCGCGCTCCCAGTTCGCGCCGCGGTAATGGCTGCCGTCGCGGTTGCCGCCGCAGACGAAGTCGGCGACGACCGCCGCGCTGCGGTCGACGACGACCGGAATCGATTCCGGCAGGCCGACCGGGCCGAGGAATCCGACTGGCGCGCCGACCGTGCGCAGGATCTCGGCTTCGTCGGCGAGCACGGACTCGCCGGGCAGCTCGGCGAGCTTCGCCGCCTTGACCTCGTTGATTTCGTGGTCGCCGCGGACGCAGAGCGCGACGAGCCCGTCGACGCCGCGCACGAGGATCGTCTTGATGCAGCGCGCGGCGTCGACGCCGAGGAACGCCGACACGTCGGCGATCGTCTTCTGCGTCGGCGTGTCGACGCGCTCGAGCGCGGCGCCCGGCGTCGGCCGCGCGGCGCTCGGCGCCGGCGCTTCGGCGAGCTCGACGTTCGCCGCGTAGTCCGAGCCGTCGGAGAACGCGATCGCGTCCTCGCCGGAGTCGGCCAGCACCTGGAACTCGTGGCTCGCATTGCCGCCGATCGCGCCAGTGTCGGCCTGCACTGCGCGGAAGCGCAGCCCGAGGCGCGTGAAGATGCGCGAATACGCGTCGTACATCACGCGGTATTCGCGCGCGAGGCACTCCGCGTCGAGATGGAACGAATACGCGTCCTTCATCAGGAACTCGCGCGCGCGCATGACGCCGAAGCGCGGCCGGATCTCGTCGCGGAATTTCGTCTGGATCTGATAGAAATTGACCGGGAGCTGCCGATAGCTCTTGAGCTCCTGGCGCGCGAAGTCGGTGACGACTTCCTCGTGCGTCGGCCCGTAGCAGTATTCGGCGTCCTTGCGGTCCTTGATCTTCAGCAACTGACCGCCGAACTTCTGCCAGCGGCCGGTCTCCTCCCAGAGCTCCTTGGGCTGGACCGACGGCATCAGCATCTCGATCGCGCCGGCGCGATTCATTTCCTCGCGCACGACCGCCTCGACCTTGCCGAGCACGCGCAGGCCGAGCGGCGACCAGGTGTAGATGCCCGCGGCGAGCTTGCGGATCATTCCGCTGCGCAGCATCAGCCGGTGGCTCGCGATCTCCGCGTCCGCCGGGACTTCCTTGATCGTCGACAGATGAAAGCGGGAAAGACGCATCGGTTGCGTTCGCAGGGCACGAAACGCTCGATTTTAGCAGCGCCGGGCCGCGCGTGGCGCAGTGCGGCCAAGATCGTCCGCGCGCCGGCGCTGCCGCGCCGCCGTTCCCGCGTCACTTCGACGTGCAGAACAGCTTGATCTGCTGATTCGCCTTGTCGACCTGCGCCTGGTGATCCTTCGCTGCGGAGGGGTCGAGCGGATCGCCGTCGGCGTCGACCGGGAGCTTTTGCGCGTCGAGCGTCTGCAGGTTCTTCTTCGCGATGTCGCAATTGCGCCGGATGTCGTCCGGCGAATAGCCCGCCGCGGCGGCCAGAGCCGGACCGGAATCCTTCGGCGGCTCCTCGTTCGGCGCGGTCGTCGTCACGCCGCCTTTGACCTTGAGCTTCTGTACCTTGCCGACGTTCGGCGGCGGCGGCGAGTCGGAAAAGTGCTTGACGCCGTTCGCGTCGACCCAGGAATACATGTCCGCGGCCGACAGCGGCGCACCGGCGGCCAGCAGGGCGAGCAGGAGTCCGAGGCGCTTCATGAGGCGGTCCGGCGCGTGCTCAGGGGGACACGCGACGGGCGACTGGATAGCATCAGTCGCCGCACGAAACAAGCGAGAACGCTGCAAACTGAGGATCACGGTACACTCTCGTCCGGCGGCGCTCCGCAGGAAGGCCGCGCCGGCCGCAGGCGCGCGCGGACCGGGTGTCTCGCGGCGCGTCCGCGAGCGCTTCGTTCCCACTTTCGCTGCGGCTGAAACGTATGGACGACACTTCGACCGGCACGCGCAGACCGCCACGCGGGATCTACCTGCTGCCGAACCTGTTCACGACGGCGGCGCTGTTCGCCGGCTTTTACGCGATCGTCGCCGGCATCGGCGGGCGCTTCAGCGAGGCCGCGATCGCGGTGTTCGTGGCCGGCGTGCTCGACGGCCTCGACGGCCGCGTCGCGCGGCTGACGCGCACGCAGAGCGAGTTCGGCGTGCAGTACGACTCGCTGTCGGACCTGGTCAGCTTCGGCCTCGCGCCGGCGCTCGTGCTGTACACGTGGTCGTTGTCGGCGCTGCGCGCGTACGGCTCCGGTTGGGGCAAG
>DASWOS010000202.1:0-3084 GCA_036398645.1 Dokdonella sp.
CTGCGCGCCGGCGGCGACGACTACCTGACCAAGCCGTTCGCGCCGGACGAGATGGCCGCGCGCGTCGAGGTGCTGCTGCGCCGCCAGACCGGCGCGCGCGCGACCGTGCTGCGCGTCGCCGACCTCGAGCTCGATCTGATCGAGCGTCGCGCGCGACGCGGCGACACGCCGCTCGACCTGCTGCCGATCGAGTTCCGCCTGCTCGAGTTCCTGATGCGCAATTCCGGCCAGGTGCTGACGCGGACGATGATCTTCAAGGCGGTCTGGGGCTACCATTTCGATCCCGGCACGAACGTCATCGACGTGCACATCGGGCGCCTGCGCAAGAAGGTCGACCCGCCCGGCGCGCCGCCGCTGATCCGCACCGTGCGCGGCTCCGGATACCTGCTTGCTGAAACTGAGTGACCATTGGCGTTCCGCGACGACGCGCCTGATCCTGATCTACGGCGCGTTCTTCGTCGTCTGGAGCATCGTGCTGATCGGCGCGATGTACTGGGAGACGACGCGCTATCTCGCCCAGATCGTCGACGAGATCCTCGAGCAGCGCGCGCACTATCTGACGACGATCGAACGCGAGCGCCTGCCCGCGGCGATGGAGGCGACCGGAGCGCTGGACCTGCGCGGCGTGATGTCGCTCGGGCTGTTCGCCGCCGACGGCCGCCGGCTCGAAGGCAACATCGAGCGCGTGCCGCCGAACCTGCCGGCCGACGGCCACATCCACGCGCTGCCGGAGGGCCTGCAGTGCAGCGGCCGCGCGCCGCAGGCGGCACGCGGGCTCGCCGTGCATCTGCAGAACGGCGAGCTGCTCGTGATCGCGCGCGACACCAGCGTCATCGATGAGGTCGGCGCGATCCTGCGCCACGCGCTGCTCTGGGGCCTGACGCTGACGATCGTGCCGGGCCTGATCGGCGGCCTGTTCCTGAGCCGGCGGCCGCTGCGGCGCGTGCGCGAGATCGAGGCCGCGGTCGAGCCGATCGCGCGCGGCGACCTCGGCCGGCGCCTGCCGGTGTCCAAGCGCGGCGACGAGGTCGACCTGCTCGCCGCGATCGTCAACCGCATGCTCGACGAGATCGAGCGGCTGATCGGCGAGGTCAAAGGCGTGTGCGACAACATCGCGCACGATCTGCGCACGCCGCTGACGCGGCTGCGCGCGCAGCTGCACCGCCTCAAGCAGAGCGGCGGCGGCGACGAAGGCGCGGGCGCGGTGCTCGAGCGCTGCATCGTCGACGTCGACGCGCTGCTCGACCGCTTCCGCGCGCTGCTGCGCATCTCCGAGCTCGAGGACTTGCGCCGGCGCGCCGGCTTCGGCCGCGTCGATCTCGGCGAGATCCTGCACCAGGTGCACGAGCTGTACGCGCCGGTCGCCGAGGACAACGGCATCGCGTTCCGCTACGACGCGCCGGTCGGCGTCGCGGTCCAGGCCGATCCGCACCTGCTGTTCGAGGCGATCAGCAACCTCGTCGCGAACGCGATCAAGTTCACGCCGGAGGGCGGTCGGGTCGACGTGCGGGCGTCGCTCGGCCCGCGCGGCCCGCGCATCGACATCGTCGACAGCGGCCCCGGCATTCCGAACAGCGAGCGCGAGGCCGTGCTGCAGCGGTTCTACCGCAGCGAATGCGGTCGCGAGATCGCGACGCCGGGCTTCGGGCTCGGCCTCAGCATCGTCTCGGCGATCGTGCGCCTGCACGGCTTCCGCCTGCAGATCGGCGACGCCGACGGCGGCGGCGCGCGCGTCAGCGTGCTCTGCTGGGTCGAGCCGATTCCGGCGACGCTCGCGCCGGCGACCTGAGCGGCGCGATCTGGCAAAATTCGGCGCGGCTGCGCTCCGGCGCGGCGCGAAGCAGTGCAGGGGAGATTCGTCGATGCGATGGAAGCGAGGCCGCCGCGGCGCTTGGCTCGTGCTGGCGCTGCTCGCCGCGTGCGCGGGTGCGCCGAGCACGCTGCGCCGTGCGAATCGCCCTATGCCGCCGGGCTCGATCGTCGGCCAGCCGTCGCCGCAGTGGGACACGCCGGCGAGCCTGCTGAGCGGCGACTCGCCGGTCTACCCGGTCGAGCAGTTCCTGACCGGCAAGACCGGACACGCGGAGATCGAGTTTACGGTCATGCCGGACGGCACGACGCGCGACATCAGCGTGGTCTCGGCGAATCGCGCCGTCTACGGGCGCCACCTCGCGATCGCCGCGAGCGGCTGGCGCTTCGCGCCGGCGCGGAAGGACGGCCGCGCGGTCGAGTCGCGCATGCGCGTCGAGTTCGAGTTCGAGATCGAACGCAACTTCGGCGTGCCGCACTCGCCGCAGGACGACCGCTGAGCGTGCCGCGCGCGGCCGGCGCACCGAGCCCTGCGATCATGAAGTATTCTTAATTCGTTCAGGCTTGGCTTACGCGCCGTGCGCGCTTATTTTGGCGCGTTGCATCCGTCGTCTCTCCCGCGATTCTCATGATCTGGCTCGTCCGCGTCGCGCTGCAGCGTCCGTACACGTTCATCGTGCTCGCGCTGCTGATTCTGATCATCGGGCCCCTGGCCGCGATGCGGACGCCGACGGACATCTTTCCGGAGATCCGCATTCCGGTCATCGCGGTCGTCTGGCAGTACACCGGGCTGCCGCCGGACCAGATGGCCGGGCGCATCACGACGAGCTACGAGCGCGCGCTGACGACGACGGTCAACGACATCGAGCACATCGAGGCGACGTCGTACAACGGCTTCGGCATCGTCAAGATCTTCTTCCAGCCCGGCGTCGACATCGCGACCGCGAACGCGCAGGTCACCGCGGTGTCGCAGACGCTGCTGAAGCAGATGCCGCCCGGCATCACGCCGCCTTTGATCCTGAACTACAACGCGGCGACCGTGCCGATCCTGCAGATCGCGCTGGCCGGCGCCGGCCTGTCCGAGCAGAACCTGTCCGATCTCGGCCTCAACGTGATCCGCACCGGCCTGGTGACCGTGCCCGGCTCGGCGATCCCGTACCCGTACGGCGGCAAGACACGCCAGGTGCAGATCGGTCTCGACCCGGCCTCGCTGCAGGCGCGCGGGCTGTCCGGCCAGGACGTCGCCAACGCGCTCGCCGCGCAGAACCTGATCAT
>DASWOS010000203.1:0-9201 GCA_036398645.1 Dokdonella sp.
GGCGATGGGCGACGATCTTCAGGTCCGGCTTCGTCATCGAGGTCTCCTCCCGCTGGGTGCCGCGCCCGCTCCGCTCGCTGGTCAGGCCGCGCCGCGCTGGCCGAGCACCAGCCGGATCACGTCGCGCTGCTCGATCGGCACGCTGATGCGGCGGAATCCGAGCGCGTAGACCTCCGCGACCAGCTCCGGCTGCACGTGCGGCCCGAACGCGACGCCGGCGCGGCGCGCGCCGTCGGCCTGCGCGACGCGCGCGACGAGCTCGCGCAGGAACGGTCGCAGCTGCGCGTCCGGCCGCATCGCGATCGCGCCCTGCGCGACGTAGTCGTCGAGGATCGCACCGGACACGTTCGGTATCGACACGAAGCCGTGCGCGGAGTGCACGATTTCCTCCACGTCGAGCCAGAGCAGCGCGCCCTCGGCGAGCATCTCCGGCGCCTGCTCGAGGCCGGCCGCGCTCTGCACGGCCATGCCGCCTTCGAGCCCCGCGAACGCGTCGACCTCGCGGCGGAACTGCCGCCATTCGCCGACCTCGGTCGCGCCGCCGAGCAGCACGGTCAGCGTCGTGCCGGCCGCGCTCGCCGCGGCCGACAGGCCGCCGAGCCAGGCGCGCACGTAGGCCGGGTTGCCGACCGGGAGGAACACGCGCGGATCGAATTCCTCCCAGTCCGGCATCAGCATCCGCGCGCGCGCCGACGCGGCGACCGGCAGGCGCAGATGCAGCGTGCGGCCGCCGCCCGCGGCGATCGCCGCCGCGGCGAGGCGCTGCGCGGCGTCGGCGAGCTGCCGCTCGGCGTCGCGGCCGCCGCCGCGCGCGAGCCGGCGCACGGTCTCGATCATCGCCGCGGCCTCGCCGGTCGCGATCGCGATGTCGGTCAGGCCGATCACGGCGAGCCCGGGCAGGTCCGCGTCGCCGGCGCCGCGCGTGCCCGACGCGGCCCACACCTGCGCGCCGGAGACGCGGTCGGCGAGGCGCAGCAGACGGGCCAGGCTGTCGGTGCCCTGGGTCGGCGCGGCGAGGCGCAGCGCCTCGGCGTAGACCTCGCCGGTCGCGCCGTTGATCGCGACCGGATCGCCCTCGCGCCAGGTGCGCCCGCCGACGGCGAACGTGCGCGCTTCGGGATCGATCGCGAGCGCCTCGCAGCCGACCACGCACGGCTTGTCGAGCGCGCGCGAGACCACCGCGGCGTGGCTCAGCGCGCCGCCGCGCGCGGTCAGCACGCCTTCGGCGGCGAGCATGCCGCGGATGTCGAGCGGGCTCGTCGTCGGCCGCACCAGCACGACGGCGCGGCCGGCCGCCGCCTGTTCCACGGCGCGATCCGCGTCGAGCACGGCGATGCCGCTGGTCTGCCCCGGCGACGAGCCGATGCCGCGCGCGACGACCTCGGCCGCGGCGAGCTGCTCCGGATCGAACACCGGACGCAGCAGGCGGCGCACCTGCTCCGCGCTGACGCGCCCGACCGCCTGCGACGGCGCGAGCATGCCGCTCGCGGCGAGGTCGACCGCGATGCGCACCGCCGCCTCCGCGGTGCGCTTGGCCGGGCGCACCTGCAGCAGGTACAGCGTGCCCGATTCGACGGTGAACTCGATGTCGACCGCGTCGCCGTAGAGCCGCTCGAGCACCCGCGCGTGCGCGGCGAGCGCATGCCGCAGGTCCTCGTAGCCGGGTTCGTCGCGCGACAGATCGACCGGCGTGCGCGCGCCGGAGACGATGTCCTCGCCCTGCCGGCCGACCAGGTACTCGCCGTACAACGCGGCCTCGCCGGTGTTCGGGTTGCGCGAGAACGCGACGCCGGAGCCGGAATTTGCGTCGGCGTTGCCGAACACCATCGCCTGCACCGTCACCGCGGTGCCGAGGTCGTGCGGGATGTGCTGGTGCTCGCGATACGCCTTCGCGCGCGGGCTGTCCCACGAGCGGAACACCGCGCAGACCGCCTCGCAGAGCTGCTCGGCCGGATCGGTCGGCGCCGTCTCGCCCTGCGCGTCGAGCCAGGCGAGCACGGCGCGCTCGAGCGCGGCGGGAGCGAGCTCGCCGTGCTCGGCCGCTTCGCGCGGCGCGGCCAGCGCCTCGACGAACTCGTCGCCGTCGAGCCCGAGCACGATCTCCGCGTACATCTTCCAGAAGCGCAGCCAGGTGTCGACGACGAAGCCGCGCTCGGCGCCGTTCGCGAGCAGCCACTCCGCGCCGCGCGCGTCGAGGCCGAGATTCAGCACCGTGTCCATCATGCCGGGCATGCTGACCTGCGCGCCGGAGCGCACCGACACCAGCAGCGGCGGCTCGCCGTGGCCGCCGAAGCGGCGGCCGAGCGCGTCGCCGAGCCGGGCGACGGCGCGCTCGATCTGGTCGCGCAGTCCGGGCGGCAGGCGACGGCCGCCGGCGGCGAACGCGCGGAACGCGTCGGTGCCGACCACGAATGCGGGCGGCACCGGAATGCCGGCCGCGGCCATGCGCGCGAGCCCGGTCGCCTTGCCGCCGAAGCGGCGGCCGTCGTCCGCATCGACGTCGGCGATGTCCCAGACGTAGACGTCGGCCATTTCGATCACCTCAGACATCGCGCGGGCGTCCCATCACGGCGAGCACGTCCTCGTGGAACTCGAACCAGACGTTGTGCATGGAATCGACGGTCGGCTTGCAGACGTAGTCGGTCTGGCCCTGGTCGGCCTTGGCCATCGCGCGCTCGAAGCGTTCCGCATAGCGCGCGTAGCGCGGGATCGCCGCGGTGATCTGGCCGAGGCTGCGGATCATGCGCTCGACCAGGCGCGTCATGCGGTCGCGCGCGCGGTCGTCGCCGCCGGAGGTCTGCCAATCCGAGACCGCCTTGATGAACTGCTGGTTCAGCGTGCTCTCGAAGCGCTCGTACCAGGCGACGATCTCGCCCTGCTCGCGCAGCGGCGCGTAGGTCTCGCGGTAGAACTCCACGACCTCGGCCATGCCGGCCGGCTGCAGCAGGTAGGCGCCTTCCATGCCGAGCAGCGCGCCGGCCGCTTCCTCCTCGGCGAGCACGCGCTCGACCTCCGCGAGCGGCCGGCCGACGACGTCGGCGACGTGCGCGGCCGGCGCCATCTTGCGCAGGTAGATCGCGTTCAGGATCTCGAAGCGCGTCTCGTCCGGCAGGGACGGACGCGCTTCGGCGGCGGGCGGCGAGACCGGGCTCATGATCAGCCCCAGAAGTACTTGGAGCGGCGCAGGTCGGTGCCGTCCGGGAACGGCAGATAGCCCTCGCCGGAGAAGATCTTCTGCGGCACCACCGCCTGCGCGAAGCCGCGCTTGTTGATCTCGTAGTAGTAGTTGGCGACGCGCTGGTCGATCTCCCAGAAGTCGTAGTCGACGCAGGCCTTCTCGTACGTGCCGGCCACGCGCAGGTGCGGCAGGATCATGTCGATGTAGTAGGTGTACATGCCGTTGGTGATCAGCTGCCGGCGCGACATGCGCGCGAGCTTCGAGTACAGGCCGAACGTCGCCTGCTGGATGCCTTCGATGCGCTTGGCCAGATCGGCGATCGGCACCGCGTAGACCTCGCCCATCGGCGTGTTCCACTTCTCGCGCACGAACACCGCGCCGCCGACGACCGCTTCGATGTAGTTCTTCGGCCGCGTGAAGGTCGTCGAGATGTCGTTGACGCGGATCTCGTCGAGCTTCATCCGTTCCGGATCGATGACCAGCAGCAGGCTGTAGCAGTGCGGCACGTCGGCCGCGTCGCAGACGTCGCTCCAGTGATAGATCTCCTCGTTGGTGAAGAGATCGCGGATGATCATCAGCTTGCCGTCCGGCAGCTCGTACGGACCGGTGTCGCCGAGGCCGAGGCGGTTGTCGAAGTGGTCGAGGAACGCGAGCAGCTCGGCCGATGCGTTGAACTGCGTGAACTGGCTGTGCTTGTCGCTGCCGGGCTCGAAGTACTCCACCTGCGATGCGAGGCGATCGACGACGTCCTGGTCATGGATCGCGCAGCGATAGCGGTCCTGCGAGTTCAGGATGTAGCCGTCCTTGCGCTTGCTCCACAGCACGCGCTGCATGAACTTCAGGATAATGTTGCTCTCCTCGACGAAGTCGGCGGGCTTGATCGCTTCCAGCGCGAGCAGGCCGCAGCGGCCCATGCCGAAGCCGACCGCGCCGATCGCCCAATCGTGCACCGCGTTGACCTTGATGCCGATCTCGCGCCGCGCGGTCTCGCCGATCTTCATGACGCCCTCGACGCCGACCTCGTCGGTCGTCATGCGCAGGATCTCGGGCCAGCGGTAGAACTCGTTCATGAACGCGAGGATCTCGTACTCCTGGCGCGGAATCATGCCGGACACGCCTTCGGTCGCGCGCATGACCAGCACGTCCCAGATGTTCCAGGCGAGGTAGTTGTTGAGGTCGTTGAGCTCGTCCAGCGTGAACTGGTCCTTGAGCACGTCCTCGCGCGCGACCTTCTCGAGCACGCCGGTCTTCGCGCGGCTGCGCATGACGCGATCGCCGATGATGCCGTCGCGCACCGGCTCGAGGCCCTTGAAGTTGCCGACGTAGGTGAGGTCCTGGAACCGCAGGCCGTCGTCGTTCTCCGCGTAACGCTTCTTGTAATTGCTCATGTGCCCTCCCGATGGATGCGCTGTCTCAGAGCTCGACGACTTTGCCGAACGTCTCGTCGGTGCAGTCGAGGCGCACGCGCCGGCCCTGCAGCCGTTCGATGGTCTTCTGGAAGTGCGCGGCGTTGTCGCCGCCGGTCACGTAGCGCGTGTCGCTGTCGACCAGGTACGTGGTCATGATGCAGGGCATCTGGAACTCGCGCGAAAGGATGCCGAGATGCGACTCCGGCGCGCCGGACAGCGTGATCACGCCGATCGCGCCCATGCTGATCGCCGGCGACAGGAACGTGGTGGTGCCGCCCTGCACGAGCAGGATGTGCTGCTTGAGCTTGCCGCTCTGGATCAGCTTGATCACCGACTGCGGGTTCGGCAGGTAGATCACCTCGCCCTCGGGCGACTTGCCGGTTTCGAAACTGTTGTAGCCCTGCGCTATGACGCTCATCGATTGCCCTCTCCACGGATGTTTCTTGTGATGTCTCGCAGTACGGTGCGATGCCGTCTCTACTCGTCGGACCGATCCGCCGGCGCCGTCTCGGCGCCGAGCGGCCCGTCCTGCACCTCCATCCTGAAGGCGCCCTTGCCGTGCACCGCCTTGATCGACGGCGCGCACCACGAGACGAGCTCCTGCGGCCAGCGCAGGATCTTCTCCGCGCCGGCGCCGAGCAGCGCCTTCGGGTCGTGCATGCCCCAGCTCACCCCGAGCACGCGCACGCCGCACTCGCGGCCGTGGCGCGCGTCGCCGACGGTGTCGGTGACCAGCACCAGCTCGGCCGGCTCGAGCCGTCGCGGCCGGCTCTCCTGGTACGCGTGCGAACCGGTGCGCAGCGTCGCGTAGGACGGGTCACGCAGGAACTTGCGGATGCCTTCGCGCTTGTCCGGCTCGATGTCGCCGCCGAAGATGTGCGCGAAACAGTGCTCCAGCCCCGCATTCTCGACGATGCGGCCGATGACCTCGACCGAGTTCGTCGAGATGATGCCGAGCACGAGGAACTGCGCGAGCCGGCGCACGACGTCGGCGATGCCGGGCACCAGCGGCGGTGCGTATTCCGCGCGCAGCAGGTCGAGGAAGTGCTCGACCGCCGCCGCCGAGCGCTGCGGATCGGCGACCAGCCGCTGCAGCGCGACGAACATGTTCTCGTGGAACAGCGCGAAGAACTGCTCGCGCGTGTCGATGCCGAGCGCGAACTCGCGGTTGGTGCGCTCGAACAGCGCCCACGACGATTCGCGCGTCTGCACCAGCGTGCCGTCCAGATCGAACAGCACCGCGCGCACGGGCGGCATCTCGCTCATGACGCGCGCGCGGCCGAGGCGACGCGCGTGGCCGGCGCCGCGTTGAGGCGGGTCAGCTGCGGCAGCTCGAAGAAGTCCTGGATCTCGCCGTAGCCGACGCGGCCGTCCATCTCCCAGCGGGCGAGCACGTTGAACGCGACCATGTTCGCCCAGCACTGCCACGGGAAGCTGGTCAGCGCGGTCGCGACCGGCCGCCAGGTGCGGCCGTCGCGGTCGACCAGCTCCAGCTCGACGCGCTCGGCGTAACGGTCGCGCACGCGCACGGTGCGGCCGCTGCCCGCCTTGAGGCCGTGGACGCGGCCGCGCTCGACCACGTAGCCGTGGGTCAGCGACAGCTCGGCGCCGTTGGTCTCCGGGTCGAAGCTGAAGATCGCGTGGATCGCGAGCTCCTCGGAGAAATGCGCGTGCAGCCAGCACATGTTCGGCGCGCCGCGCTCCGGGCGCGGACCCCAGCTGTGGTCCATCGTCGAGATGCAGTCGATCGGGAAGCGTTCGCCGCGCAGCATGACCTCGCCCTCGAAGTGACCGGTCTGGTCGAAGTGGCCGTTGTACGCGGTGCCCCAGGCGAACTTGCCGGCGTGCGCGCCGACCATCGGGTCCATGTCCGGATCGTGGATGTCGAACGCCGGCATGATCGAGCGGTAGGTCACGTCGATGCGCGCCTGCTCGCCGTCGTCGAAGCCGATGTGCCAGACCATGTTCGGCTCGAGGCAGCGCACGTGCAGGCCGTTGTCGAGCCGGTAGTCGAGCAGGCTGCAGCCCTCCGGCATCGGCAGCACCGACTGGTAGTCGACGTAGTCGGCTTCCCACGGCGTGGTCGCGAAGCGGCGGTTCATGCAGACGGTCGAGTTCACCGTGCGCAGGTTCGTGCGGAACAGCGCGTAGACGCCGACGTTGAGCGTCTTCTCGGCGTTGTAGAAGCCGAAGAAGTTCGTCTCCGCCCAGTTCAGCTTGGCCGCATCGGGGGCGTGGAATTCGGCGTCTTCGGCTTGGATCATGGAGGTCGTCCGTAAGGGTGCGTGCTCGATGGATTCGCACGCTAACGGTGCGGCCGTGCGCTGCCCATAGCTCGAAGGGACAAAAACCGCACGCGCCGTCTGCGTCCGGATTGATGCTCTGCGCAACCGATTTGCGGTACTGAGCGCGACGCGGCGCGTTCGCGCGGGTGCTGTCTTGCAGCAATCGCGCCGCGCGCGGCGTGCACGAAGCTCACGCTTCGACGTACGCGGCGGTCGTCTTCGCGCGGATTTCGGCCGCCTCGACACCCGGTGCGAGCTCGACCACCCGGAACGGCGCGCCGCGCTCGCGCCGGAACACGCAGAGGTCGGTCACGATCATGTCGACCGCGTCGCGCCCGGTCAGCGGCAGCGTGCAGGCCGGCACGAACTTCGGCGCGCCGTCGCGAGCGACGTGCTCCATCACGACGACGATGCGCCGGACCCCGGCGACGAGGTCCATCGCGCCGCCCATGCCCTTGACCATCTTGCCGGGGATCATCCAGTTCGCGATGTCGCCGCGCTCGGACACCTCCATCGCGCCGAGCACGGCGAGGTCGACGTGGCCGCCGCGGATCATCGCGAAGCTGTCCGACGAGGAGAAGTAGCTCGTCGTCGGCAACGCGCTGACGGTCTGCTTGCCGGCGTTGATCAGGTCCGGATCGACGTCCTCCTCGTACGGGAACGGGCCGATGCCTAGCATGCCGTTCTCGGACTGCAGCGTGACCTCGATGTCCGGCGGCACGAAGTTCGCGACCAGCGTCGGGATGCCGATGCCGAGGTTCACGTAGTCGCCGTCGCGGAGCTCGCGCGCGACGCGCGCGGCCATCTGCTCGCGGGTCCAGGGCATCTCAGGGCCTCCGTCCGCGCGTGGTGCGGAACTCGATCTTCTTGTCGTACGGCGCGCCGACGACGATGCGCTCGACGTAGATGCCGGGCACGTGCACGGTATCCGGATCGAGCGCACCGGCCGGCACCAGCTCCTCGACCTCGGCCACCGTGTGGTAGCTCGCCGTCGCCATCGGCTGGTTGAAGTTGCGTGCGGTTTTGCGGAACACGAGGTTGCCGGCCGGATCCGCGCGCCACGCCTTCACCAGCGCGAGATCGGCGAACAGGCTGCGCTCCATCACGTAGGTGCGGCCGTCGAACTCGCGCAGCTCCTTGCCCTCGGCGACCTGCGTGCCGACGCCGGTCGCCGTGTAGAACGCCGGGATGCCGGCGCCGCCGGCGCGGATGCGCTCGGCCAGCGTGCCCTGCGGGCAGAACTCGACCTCGAGCTCGCCGGCGAGGTACTGCCGCTCGAACTCCTTGTTCTCGCCGACGTACGACGCGATCATGCGGCGGATCTGGCGCGAGCGCAGCAGCTTGCCGAGCCCCTCGCCGTCGACGCCGGCGTTGTTCGAGATGCAGGTCAGCCCGGTCGTGCCGGCGTCGCGCAGCGCGTCGATCAGCCGCTCCGGTATCCCGCACAGGCCGAAGCCGCCGGCGCAGATCGTCATGCCGTCGAACAGCAGGCCGTCGAGCGCTTCGCCGGCGCTCGCGCGCAGCTTGTCCATCATCGTTCTCCCGCCGTCGTCAGAATCCGCTGCGCCTGCGCCAGGTGCGGCGCGTCGAGCATGCGTCCGTCGAGCTGCAGCGCGCCGGCGCCGGGCTGTGCCGCGAACGCCGCCACGACGCGCCGCGCCTGCGCCACGGCCTCCTGCGACGGCGTGAACGCCCGGTTGATCGCCTCGACCTGGGCCGGATGGATCGCCAGCATGCCGGCGAAGCCGTCGCGCGCCGCGCGCGCCGCATACGCGGCGAGCCCGGCGCCGTCGCCGATCGCCGGGTACACCGTGTCGATCGCGGCGACGCCGGCCGCGTGCGCGCCGAACAGCGCGAGCGCGCGCACGATCTCGTACGGCGCCGTGTAGCGCCCGTCCGCCTCGCGGCTGGTCGCGGCGCCGATCGCCGCGGGCAAGTCCTCCGCGCCCCAGGTCAGCCCGCACAGCCGCGGCGTGACGCCGCCGTAGCGGCCGAGCTCGAACACCGCGGCCGGCGTCTCGCTCGCGATCGGCAGGATCTTCGCAGGCCGCTCGCCGAGCAGCGCGTCGAGCCGGCGCAGCGACGGCGCGCCTTCAGCCTTCGGCAGCACGATGCCGTCGGCGCCGGCGGCCGCGGCGAGGTCGTCGCCGGCGGCGCCGCGATCGAGCGGATTGATGCGCACGAACACCGTCGCCGCGTCCGCGCTGCGCGCGGCCAGGAATTCCGCGACCGCGGTGCGCGCGTGCGCCTTGCGCGCCGGCGCGACCGCGTCCTCGAGGTCGAGGATCACCGCGTCGGCGCCGCTCGCGAGCGCCTTCGCGAAACGCTC
>DASWOS010000204.1:0-7495 GCA_036398645.1 Dokdonella sp.
TCCGAGGCGGACTCAACCGCCCCATCCCGGGAGGATTTCTCCATGGCCAAAGTGCTCTGCGTGCTGTACGACGATCCGGTAGACGGCTATCCGAAGACCTATCCGCGCGACGACCTGCCGAAGATCGAGCGCTATCCGGACGGCCAGACCCTGCCGACGCCGAAAGCGATCGACTTCAAGCCGGGCACGCTGCTCGGCAGCGTCTCCGGCGAGCTCGGCCTGCGCAAGTACCTCGAATCGAGCGGCCACACGCTGGTCGTGACGTCGAGCAAGGACGGCGCCGACAGCGTGTTCGACCGCGAGCTCGCCGACGCCGAGATCGTCATCTCGCAGCCGTTCTGGCCCGCGTACATGACCGCCGAGCGCTTCGCGAAGGCGAAGAAGCTGAAGCTCGTCGTCACCGCCGGCATCGGCTCGGACCACACCGACCTGCAGGCCGCGATCGAGCACGGCGTCACCGTCGCCGAAGTCACCTACTGCAACAGCAACAGCGTCGCCGAGCACGTGGTCATGATGATCCTGTCGCTCGTGCGCAACTACATCCCGTCGCACGAGTGGGTCCTCAAGGGCGGCTGGAACATCGCCGACTGCGTCGCGCGCTCGTACGACCTCGAAGGCATGCAGGTCGGCACGGTCGCCGCCGGACGCATCGGCCTGCGCGTGCTGCGCCTGCTGAAGCCGTTCGACGTGAAGCTGCACTATCTGGATCGTCACCGCCTGCCGGAGTCGGTCGAGAAGGAGCTGAACCTGATGCACCACACCGACCTCGCCAGCCTGACCAAGGTCTGCGACGTCGTCACGCTGAACTGCCCGCTGCATCCGGAAACGGAGCACATGATCAACGCCGACTCGCTGAAGAACTTCAAGCGCGGCGCGTACCTGATCAACACCGCGCGCGGCAAGCTGTGCGACACGCAGGCGATCGTCGACGCGCTCGAGAGCGGCCAGCTCGCCGGCTACGCGGGCGACGTCTGGTTCCCGCAGCCGCCGCCGAAGGATCATCCGTGGCGCTCGATGCCGCATCACGGCATGACGCCGCACATCTCCGGCACGAGCCTGTCGGCGCAGACGCGCTACGCGGCCGGCACGCGCGAGATCCTCGAGTGCTACTTCGAGAACCGTCCGATCCGCGACGAGTACCTGATCGTCCAGGGCGGCAAGCTCGCCGGCGTCGGCGCGCACTCCTACAGCGCCGGCAATGCGACCGGCGGCTCGGAGGAAGCGGCGAAGTTCAAGCAGAAGTAACGTAGCGCCACCTCCGCAGGCGCGCGGCGCGGCGCGGCCGGACCGGCCGCCCGCGCGCCTCGCGGCGTGCTTCGCGGAGCGGCTCCGATGCGATTCCTGACGAAATGGCGCGGTGCGGGCGGCGAGCGCCCGCCGCATCCCGGTGCCGGCGCGGTCGCGCTGGCCGGCCTCGGCGGCTTCGTCGCGATCGGCGCGCTCGCCGTGCTCGGCGCGCAGCTGCACCTGGCCCTGCTGCTCGGCTCGTTCGGCGCCTCGTGCGTGCTGCTGTTCGGTTTCCCGGACGTGCCGTTCGCGCAGCCGGCCAACGTCGTCGGCGGCCACCTGCTCTGCACGCTGATCGGCCTCGCGTTCCTGCACGTCTGCGGCCCCTCGGCGTGGTCGCTCGGCCTCGCGGTCGGCCTTTCGATCGCGGCGATGATGGCCACGCGCACGGTGCATCCGCCGGCCGGGTCGAACCCGGTCATCGTGTTCCTCGCCCAGCCCGGTTGGAGCTTCGTGCTGTTCCCCGTGCTCGCCGGCGCCGTGCTGCTCGTGCTCGTCGCGCTGATCTACAACAACCTCGTACGGCCGGGGCGCTATCCTCGGTACTGGTAGCGCGCATGGCTGCCCGCTGAACGCGTGCGGCGGCGCGCCGCGTTCGCTGCAAGGCAACGCCGCCTGCGCCGGTCTGTGCAGACGATCCGGTCGCCGCGCGTCGCGGCGGCCGCGCTCGCTCCCCCGAGGTCGCCGATGGCCGCACGCTCCCGCTCCGCTCCGCCCGCTCCCGCTCGCCGGCGCTTCCTGCTCGCCGCGGCCGGCGCCGCCGTCGCCGGCGCCGCGCTCTGCAGGCTGCGGCCGACCGTGGCCGGCGCGGCCGAAACGTTCGAAGTCACGCACACCGACGCCGAATGGCGCGCGCGGCTCACGCCGGAGCAGTACTCGGTGCTGCGCCAGGCCGGCACCGAGCAGCCGTTCAGCAGCCCGCTCGACCACGAGAAGCGTCGCGGCGTCTACGCCTGCGCCGGCTGCGCGCTCGACCTGTTCGCGTCGGAGACGAAGTTCGACAGCGGCACCGGCTGGCCGAGCTTCTGGAAGCCGCTGCCGAACGCCGTCGTCGAGCAGCGCGATCTGACCTACGGCATGCTGCGCCAGGAGGTGCATTGCCGCCGCTGCGGCGGGCATCTCGGCCACGTGTTCGACGACGGCCCGCGCCCGACCGGCCTGCGCTACTGCATTGACGGCGTCGCGCTGACGTTCAGGCCGGCCGCCTGATCCGGCCGCGGCGCGGAGCCTTTCGCGATGTCGCTCGTGGTTCTCTGCTATCTCGCCGGCGCGCTGACGATCCTGAGCCCGTGCATCCTGCCGGTGCTGCCGTTCGTGTTCGCGCGATCGCAGGGCACGTTCGGCCGCGACGGGCTGCCGATGCTCGCCGGCATGGCGATCACGTTCGCGCTGGTCGCGTCGCTCGCCGCGCTCGGCGGCGGCTGGGCCGTGCACGCGAACGAGTACGGCCGCTACGCCGCGCTCGCGCTGCTCGCGGCGTTCGGCGTCACGCTGCTGGTCCCGCGCTGGGGCGACCTGCTCGCGCGGCCGCTGGTCACCGCCGGCGCGCGCCTCGCCGGCGGCCGCGGCGAAGCGCAGTCGCCGCTGTCGTCGTTCGTGCTCGGCGTCGCGACTGGCCTGCTCTGGGCGCCGTGCGCGGGGCCGATCCTCGGCCTCGTGCTGACCGGCGCCGCGCTCGAGGGCGCGAGCGCCGGCACGAGCCTGATGCTGCTCGCCTACGCGGCCGGCGCGGCGACCTCGCTCGCGATCGCGTTGCGCGTCGGGGGACGCGCATTCGCCGCGATGAAGCGCTCGCTCGGCGCCGGCGAATGGATTCGCCGCGCGCTCGGCGCGGCCGTGCTCGCGAGCGTCGTCGCGATCGCGCTCGGCCTCGACACGCGCGTGCTCGCGCAGCTCTCGTTCGCGACGACGAACCGCATCGAGCAGGCGCTGCTGTCGCTCGCGCCGGGCGCGCGCGCGGCGAACCGCGACGCGTCCGCGACCGTGCCGCCGCCGAGCGCGCCCGGCGCGCTCGGCGACGAGGGAGCGATGCCGTCGCTCGCCGGCGCGACCGCATGGCTGAACTCGCCGCCGCTGACCGGCGCCGATCTGCGCGGCAAGGTCGTGCTGATCGATTTCTGGACGTACTCCTGCGTGAACTGCATCCGCACGCTGCCGTACCTGCGCGCCTGGTACGACAAGTACCGCGCCGACGGCTTCGTCGTCGTCGGCGTGCACGCGCCGGAGTTCGCGTTCGAGCGCGACGCCGGCAACGTGCGCGCGGCGCTCGCGCGCTTCGGCATCGACTATCCGGTCGCGCTCGACGACGATTTCGCGATCTGGCGCGCGTTCGGCAACCAGTTCTGGCCGGCGCACTATTTCGTCGACGCGCGCGGGCGCGTGCGCCATCGCTCGGTCGGCGAAGGCGGCTACGCGGAGTCCGAAGCGCTGATCCGCACGCTGCTCGCCGAAGCCGGCCGGCCGGTCGACGCGGCGCCGGCGCGCGTCGACGCCGACGGCGTCGCGCGCGCGGCGAGCGACGGCGCGGCGCTCTCGCCGGAGACCTACGTCGGCTATTCGCGCGCCCGCGGCTTCGCCGCACGCGACGAGCTCGCGCCGAACAGGCCGCACGCGTACGCGCCGCCGGACACGCTCGCGCCGGACGCATGGAGCCTCGCCGGCACCTGGACCGTCGCCGCGGACAAGGCCGTGCTCGCCGGCGCGCACGGCACGCTGAGCTACCGCTTCCGCGCGCGCGACGTCAACGTCGTGCTCGGCCCCGGCGCGGCCGGAGCGAAGATTCCGTTCCGCGTGCTCGTCGACGGACGTCCGCCCGGCGACGACCACGGCGTCGACGTCGACGCCGACGGCGTCGGCACGCTCGGCGAGCAACGCATGTACCAGCTCGTGCGCCTGCGCGGCGGCGCGCAGGATCATCGCATCGACGTCGAGTTCGGCGCCGACGGCGCCGAGGTCTACGCGCTGACGTTCGGCTGAGCGCAAAGCGCAGAGGAGAAAGCCCCATGAGCATGAAGACGTTCCTCGCTTCGCTTCCGCTCGAGCGCCTCCTCGCGCTCGCGCTCGCGATCGCGGTGCCGGTCGGCGGCCTCGCTCTGCTCGGCTGGCAGGCGCCGGCGGCCGGCGGCGAGCGCGCGGTCGAGATCCCGCCGCCGGCGCTCGACGAAGCCGCGCCGGCGGCCGGCCGCGAGAAGGCGGTGTTCGCCGGCGGCTGCTTCTGGGGCGTGCAGGGCGTGTTCCAGCACGTGCGCGGCGTCACCGACGCGGTCGCCGGCTACGCCGGCGGCGCGCGTGCCGACGCGCGCTACGAGATCGTCGGCGGCGGCCGCAGCGGGCACGCCGAGTCGGTCGAGGTCAGCTACGACCCGCACGAGATCAGCTACGGCCGGCTGCTGCAGATCTACTTCTCGGTCGCGCACGACCCGACCCAGCGCGACCGCCAGGGCCCCGACGTCGGCACGCAGTATCGCTCGGCGATCTTCCCGCGCGACGAGCAGCAGCGGAGCATCGCGCAGGCGTACGTCGCGCAGCTCGACGCGGCGAAGGTCTACGCGGCGCCGATCGCGACGACGATCGAGCCCGGCAAGGCGTTCTTCCCGGCCGAGGCGTACCACCAGAACTTCCTCGCGCGGAACCCGAGCTATCCGTACATCGCGATCAACGACCTGCCGAAGATCGAGAACCTGAAGCGGCTGTTCCCCGAGCGCTGGCGCGACGACGCGGTGCTGACCGCGGTCGCCGCGCGCTGAGCCGCGCGCGCGGCGCGGCGGCCGCCCGCCCGCGCGCGGCGGCGACCGTGCAGCGGCCGCGGCCGCGGCGGCGGAACGTGACCTGCGTCACCTGCGTACGGTCGACCAGACGATGGTCGTCGGCGTCGCGACGGCGTAGCGTCCACCGCGCCGGCGATGCGTAGCGGGTACCGCGCCGGCGCCGTTCTCACGACCTGGGGGGTCACCGATGAACATCTCCACGATGGCGCGCCGCGTTCACCGCTCGCGCCTGCAGCCGTCGCCGCTGCATGCCGCGCTCGCGCTCGCGATCGGAGCCGCCGCGCCGTTCGGCGGCGTCGCTCTGGCCGCGCACGGCGCCGGCCAGCCGTTCGCCGCGCCGCCGACCGCGAATGCGCCGGCCGCGTCGCGCTTCGCGCCCGGCGATCCGCGCGCCGCGTTCGTCGACGCGGTCCTGCGTCGCGTGCCGCCACCGCGTCCGGCCGCCGCGGTGGCGGTCACGAATTGCGACGACGCCGGCCCCAGCAGCCTGCGCGAGGCGGTCGAGAATGCGGTCAGCGGCGACATCGTCGATCTGACCGGGCTCGGCTGCAGCACGATCACGCTGACGACCGGCGTGCTCGCCACCAGCGTCGACGAGCTGACGCTGCTGGGGCCCGGCCCGGCGGCGCTGGTCGTCGACGCGCAGTACGCGTCGCCGCACCTGCTCCATCTCGGCAGCGGCACGCTGACCGTGTCCGGTCTCACGCTGGTCGACGGCCACAAGTACGCGACCGGCGCCGGCGAGGCATCCGGCGGCTGCATCTTTTCGAGCGGCAGCGTCCAGCTCGACCACGCCGTCGCGAGCCGCTGCAGCGTCACCACGAGCGGCAGCGGTCGCGCGCGCGGCGGAGCGATCTTCGCCGCGGACGTGGTGCTGCTGAGCAGCGCGGTGAACGACAGCGGCGCGCTGTCGCAAGCGGCGTACGCCATCGGCGGCGGCGTGTACACGCAGGACTTCTTCGCGTTCTACAGCGTGCTCGCCGGCAACCACGCCTCGGGAGCGCAACCGTACCTCGGCTACGGCGGCGCGGTGTTCGCGACCGGCGAGGCGTTCGTGCTCGCCTCGACGATCAGCGGCAACACCGCCGACGTCGTCGCCGGCGCCGACCTGGTCGGCCACGACGCGTCGGAGACGCTGCTGGTCACGAACAGCACGTTCGCCTACAACAAAGCCTACGATTCCACGTTCGGCAGCGCGCTGTACGTCGGCCGCGGCGCCACGATCGCGAACAGCACGATCAGCGGCAACCTCGAGGCGAACGCGGCGAACACGAAGTACGGCGCCGCGCTGTACGGCCCGCCGGGTACCGCGATCGCGCTGCAGAGCTCGATCCTCTCCGGCAACGTGCTGGACACGAGCTCGCTCGCGCTGCCGTCGGACATCGGCTCGGACGTGCTGATCGACGGCGCCTCGAACCTGATCGGCTACTCCGCTTCGCCCGTGCCGACGGACACGATCGTGAATTTCACGCCGGGCCTCGGCCCGCTCGCCGACAACGGCGGGCCGACGCCGACGATGATGCCGCGGCCGTACAGCCTCGCGATCGACGCCGGCAACGACGTCGCCGCGCTCGCATGCGATCAGCGCGGGTCCGGCTACCCGCGCGTGATCGGCGCGAACGCGGACATCGGCGCGGTCGAGACCGACATCCTGTTCTCCGACGGCTTCGACTGACGCGCGTGCCGGCGCGCGATCGCCGCCGCGCCGGCTGGCCGTGTACGCGTGCTCGCCGTGCGACCGACGCGCCGCGTCGCGGACGGCGCCGCATCGCGCGTACCGGCGCCGCGCCGGCGGCGCAGCGGCCGCCGCCGGTGGCGCGGCCGGCGACGCGCCGGCACAATGCCGCCTCGCCCGAGGAGACTGCCTTGAACACGTCCGCCGACGACGCCGCCACGCCCGCCGCCGCTGCGGCCACGACGGCGCTTCCCGCCGACGCCGCCGCGAAGATCCAGGACGTGCTCGGCAGCGTGCACACGACGAACTTCCCGGACCTGCTGCGGCAGCTCCGCGGCTGCCTCGTCGTCAGCACGTACCAGGCCGGCAAGCTCGTGATCCTGCGGCCCGACGGCGCTTCGATCAACACGCACTTCCGCACGTTCAACCGGCCGATGGGCATGGCCGCCGACGGCGAGCGGATCGCGCTCGGCGCGGCGATCGAGATCGCCGAGTTCCGCAACATGCCGGCCGTCGCGAAGCGCCTGCACGACCCGCCGCGCCACGACGCGGTGTTCCTCGCGCGGCGCGGTCACATCACCGGCGCGATCGACATCCACGAGATGGCCTGGGACAAGCACGGCGACCTCTGGTTCGTGAACACGCTGTTCTCGTGCCTGTGCACGCTCGACACGAAATCGAGCTTCGTGCCGCGCTGGCGGCCGCGTTTCGTCAGCCATTACGCGCCGGAGGACCGCTGCCATCTGAACGGCCTCGGCATGCGCGA
>DASWOS010000205.1:0-14835 GCA_036398645.1 Dokdonella sp.
GTCGAAAGCCTGAGCGGCGAAAGCGTCGACGCCGCGCAGACGTCGCTGAGCTTTCTCGAACTCGGCCTCGACTCGCTGTCGCTAACGCAGGCCGCGCTCGAACTCGAGCGCCGCTACGGCCTCAAGCTCAGGTTCCGCCGCCTGCTCGAAGACGTCGACAGCATCGACAAGCTCGCCGACCTGCTCGACCGCACGCTGCCGGCCGAGGCGCCGCCGGCCGCGCCGGTCGCGAGCGCCGCGCCGCCGGCGCCCGCGCCGGCGCCGGCGCCCGCCGCGCCGAGCGCGCTCGGCGCGCCGGGTTCGCCGCTGCTCGCGCAGCTGATCCAGAGCCAGCTCGCGCTGATGCAGCAGCAGACGCAGCTGCTCGCCGCGCTCGCGGCGGCGCCGGCTGCGAGCACGGCTGCGGTCGTCGCGCCGCTCGCGGCGGCGGCATCGGCACCGTCCGCATCGTCGCCGGCGCCGCTCGCGCGCGCCGGCGACGAGCCGGCGGCGAACCTCGTCGAGCGACCGTTCGGCGCATCCGCGCGCATCACGTTGACGCCCGCGCATGCGCTGACGCCGGCGCAGCGCGCGTTCGTCGACGACTTCACGCGCCGCTACAACGCGCGGACCGCGAAATCGAAGGCGTACAGCCAGGCGCACCGCCGGTTGATGGCCGATCCGCGCGTCGTGACCGGCTTCAATCCGCTCTGGAAGGAGCTCGTCTATCCGATCGTCGTCGAGCGCTCGAAGGGCGCGCACCTGTGGGACGTCGACGGCAACGACTACGTCGACTGCCTGAACGCGTTCGGCGCGAACTTCCTCGGCTACCAGCCCGACGCGATCGTCGACGCGCTGAAGCGGCAGATCGACGCCGGCTTCGAGGTCGGCCCGCAGCATCCGCTCGCCGGCGAGGTCGCCGCGTTGATCGCCGAGATGACCGGCATGGCGCGCGTCGCGTTCTGCAACACCGGCTCCGAGGCGGTCATGGGCGCGATGCGCATCGCGCGCACGGTGACCGGGCGCAGCACGATCGCGATCTTCACGAATTCGTACCACGGCATCTTCGACGAGGTCATCGTGCGCGGCACGCGCCGCCTGCGCTCGATCGCGGCCGCGCCCGGCATCCTCGCCAGCGCGGTCGAGAACGTGCTCGTGCTCGACTACGGCAGCGAGGAATCGCTGCGCACGATCCGCGAGCGCGCGCACGAGCTCGCCGCGGTCATGATCGAGCCGGTGCAGGGCCGCAACCCGTCGCTGCAGCCGCGCGAGTTCGTGCGGGCGCTGCGGCCGATCTGCGACGAGGCCGGCTGCGCGCTGATCTTCGACGAGGTCATCACCGGCTTCCGCGTTGCGCAGGGCGGCGCGCAGGAGTTCTACGGCGTGCGCGCCGACATCGCGACCTACGGCAAGGTCATCGGCGGCGGCCTGCCGTTCGCCGCGATCGCCGGCGACGCGAAATGGATGGACGCGCTCGACGGCGGCGACTGGCGCTTCGGCGACGACTCGCACCCGGAAGCCGGCGTCACGTACTTCGCCGGCACGTTCGTGCGTCATCCGCTCGCGCTCGCCGCGGCGAAGGCCGCGCTGCTGCACCTGAAGCGGCGCGGACCGTCGCTGCAGCGCGAGCTGAACGCGCGCACGGCGGCCCTGATCGACCGCTTGAACGCGATCTTCGCCGCACGTGCGGCGCCGCTGACCGCGGTCGGCTTCAGCTCGCTCTGGCGCATCGTCGCCGACGACGGCCAGCCGTACGCGAGCGTGTTCTGGTACGCGCTGCGCATGCACGGCCTGCACGTCTACGAGCAGTTCAACGGCTTCCTGACCGAGGCGCACGCCGACGCGGACCTCGACCGCATCGCCGCCGCGGTCGACGCGGCCGCCGCGGAGCTCGTCGGCGCCGGCCTGCTGACGCCGCGCGCCGGCAGCGCGGCCGCGGCGGCGGCGGCGAACGACGCCGAGGCCGACGCACACGCGTTCCCGTTGACCGACGGCCAGCTCGAGAAATGGCTCGGCGCGCAGTACGGCGCCGGCGCCGCGCTCGCGTACAACGAAGCCGTCGTGCTCAGGCTCGACGGCGCGCTCGACGTCGCCGCGCTGCGCCGCGCGCTCGGCCTGGTCTGGTCGCGGCACGAGGCGTTCACGCTCGGCTTCGCCGCCGACGGACGCCGGCAGGCGCCGCATCCGCGCCCGCCGCTGCCGCTGCGCGAGCTCGACTTCTCCGGCGCCGGTGCCGACGCGCGCCTCGACGCGTTCTGCGACGAGGAGATGCACCGGCCGTTCGATCTGTCGCGGCCGCCGCTGCTGCGCCTCGCGCTGGTCGATCTCGGCGACCGCCGCCACGCGCTGCACCTGATCGCGCATCACCTCGTCATGGACGGCTGGTCGTTCGCGGTGTTCCTCGGCGAGGTCGAGAGCGCGTACAACGCGTACGTCGCCGGCCGCGAGCCGGCGCTGCCGCCGGCGCAGAGCTTCCGCGCGTACGCGCTCGCCGAGCGCGAGCGCCGCGCGCGCGACGGCGAGGCGACGCTCGCCTACTGGCGCGCGCAGTACCCGGACCTGCCGCCGCCGCTCGAGCTGCCGACCGATCGTCCGCGCGCCGATCCGCCGGACTTCGCCGCGACCAGCCTCGGCCACGCGTTCGCCGGCGGCCTCGTGCAGGATCTGCGCCGCGAGGCGGCGCGCTCCGGCGTCACGCTGTACAGCCTGTTGCTCGCCGCGTTCGGTGTGCTGCTCGCGCGGCTGTCCGGCCAGCGCGAGTTCGTCGTCGACATCCCGTTCGCCGGGCAGGCGCTCGCCGGCAGCGGCGCGCTGATCGGCGACGGCGTCAACACGCTGCCGCTGCGGCTGCGCCTCGACGCCGCGCGCGGCTTCGCCGAGTTCGCCGTGCAGACGAACGCGACGCTGCTCGACGCGGCCGAGCACCAGGACACGACGCTGATGAACCTGCTGCGCGCGCTCGTGCCGCGCCGCCGCGGCACGCGCGGTCCGCTCGGCGACGTCGTGTTCAACCTGAATCCGCGCGTGCGCGATCCGGCGTTCGCCGGCCTCGCGGCGCGCTGGCAGGACTGCCGCCACGCGGCATTGCTGTGGGATCTGTTCTTCAACCTCAACGACAGCGGTCACGCGCTGACGCTGGACCTGCATTACCGTACCGGCTTGTACGACGAGGCGACGGTCCGTCGCTGGATCGCGCAGTACGAGTCGATCCTCGCGGCCGTGGCGGGCGGCCGTGCGGACGACCCGCCGTCGCCGTGGCAAGCCCATGTGGAGGAGGCAATGAGCGCAAGCTCCGAATCCGACGACTCGCTCGTCGACTTGATCGGCGCGCAGGTGCGCCGCACGCCCGACGCCGTCGCGCTGCGCAGCGGCGGCCGTGCGATCACCTACGCCGAGCTCTGGCGCGACAGCGAGCGGCTCGCGCGGCGCCTGCTCGCGGCCGGCGTCGCCGCCGGCGAGCGAGTCGGAGTCTGCGTGCCGCGCCGCACCGAGATGGTGACCGCGGTGCTCGGCGTGCTGCGCGCCGGCGCGGCCTACGTGCCGCTCGACGCGAGCTTCCCGGACCGCCGCCTGCGCCTGATGATCGAGCGCGCCGCGCTGCGCCGCATCGTCGTGCTCGGCCGCGACGACCTGCCGCCCGCGGTCGCCGACAGCGACGCGAGCCTCGTGCCGGTGGCCAGGGCCGACGCGGCCGCGAGCGGCGATCGTGAGCTGCCGGCGGTGCGCGGCGACGATCTCGCCTACGTGCTGTTCACGTCCGGCTCGACCGGAGAGCCGAAGGGCGTGTGCATCCTGCATCGGAACCTGGTGAACTTCCTGCGCTCGATGCGCGAGACGCCGGGGTTCGCGCGCAAGGACACGATCTGCGCGGTGACGACGCTGTCGTTCGACATCGCCGGCCTCGAGCTCTACCTGCCGCTGACCGTCGGCGGCTGCATCGCGCTCGCCGACGAGCAGCAGGTGCGCGATCCGCGCGCGCTGCTGCAGCTGGTCCGCGACAGCGGCACGACCGTGCTGCAGACGACGCCGACGCTGCTGCGGCTGCTGTGCGGCGACGGGCGCGCCGCGGAGCTCGACGGCCTGAAGCTGCTGGTCGGCGGCGAGGCGCTGCCGCGCGACCTCGCCAACGCGGTGCTCGAGCACTGCGGCGAGCTCTGGAACATGTACGGGCCGACCGAGACGACGATCTGGTCGACGCTCTGGCGGGTGACGCCGGGCGACGCGCCGGTGCCGCTCGGCACGCCGATCGCGAATACGCGCGTGTACGTGCTCGACGACGCCGGCCGGCCGGTCGCGGACGGCGAGCGCGGCGAGATCTGGATCGGCGGCGACGGCGTCGCCGACGGCTATCTCGGCCGTCCCGAGCTGACCGCCGAGCGGTTCCGGCCGGACCCGTTCGTCGACGGCGAGCGCATGTACCGCACCGGCGACATCGGCAGCCTGCGCGACGGCGTGCTGCATTTCCACGGCCGCAGCGACGACCAGGTCAAGCTGCGCGGCTTTCGCATCGAGCTCGGCGACGTCGAGGCCGCCGCGCACGAGGACGCCGAGGTGCGCGAGGCGGCCGCGGCCGTGCGCGAGTTCGGCCCGGGCGGCGACCGCCGGCTCGTGTTGTACGTGACCGCGGACGGCGGCGGCGCCGAGCTCGCCGCGCGGTTGCGCGCGCGCCTGCGCGAGACGCTGCCGCCGTACATGCGCCCGCATCAGATCGCCGTGCTGCCGTCGATGCCGCTGACGCCGAACGGCAAGATCGACCGCAAGGCGCTGCCGACGCCGCCGGAGTCCGACGAGGCCGAGCACGGCGTCGTCGCCGCCGACGCCGATCCGCGCGAGGCGTACCTCGCCTCGATCTGGCGCGAGCAGCTCGGCGTCGGCGAGATCGGCGCCGACGACAACTTCTTCGAGCTCGGCGGCGACTCGCTGCTCGCGATCGACATGATGGCGCGCATCGAGCGCGAGACCGGGCTGCGCCTCAACGTGCTCGCGATCGCCTCGGGCACGCTCGGCAGCCTCGCCGCGGCGCTGCCCGAGCGCGGCCGCGCCGGCGCGCCGGCGCGCACCGGCTGGCTGTCGCGGCTGCGCGGCGTGCTCGGCGAGAGGCGCGCCGGATGAGCGGCGCGGCGACGGCGCGCACGCGCGTCGGCGAGAGCTTCGAGGCCGGCTTCATCGGCGCGCCGTCGCGCCGGCTGTTCGCGGTGCGGCGCGCCGGGCCGGCGCCGGCGGCCGCGTTCGTGCTGTGCCCGCCGTTCTTCCACGAGCAGTTCCTGAGCTATCGGCTGCTGTCGCTGACCGCCGCGCGGCTCGCCGCGCGCGGCATCGCGAGCCTGCGCTTCGACTATTTCGGCAGCGGTGACTCGTGGGGCAGCGAAGCGGACTTCTCGCTGGCCGGCGCGATCGCCGACACCGAGACCGCGCTCGCGGAGCTCGCCGCGCGCCTGCCGGGCGTACCGCTGCGGCTGCTCGGCGCGCGCGCCGGCGCGTGGCCGGCGGCGACCGTCGCCGCGCGCCACGGCCTGCCGCTCTGGCTCTGGCAGCCGCTGCCGGACGGCGCGGAGTGGCTGCGCGAGCTCGACGCGCGCGACGCGGCCGAGCGCGCCTCGCGGCTGCGCTATCCGTTCCTCGGCCGGCAGCCGAGGCCGGCCGAACCGGACCGCCTGCTCGCGGCGTTCTGCCCGCCGGCGCTGCGCGAGGAGCTCGCCGGCGTGCGCCTCGCCGAGGCGACGCGCGGTGCCGCCGGCGTCGTCGTCGTCGACGCCGAGCACGCGCCGGCGCTGCCCGGCGCGGCGCGCACACTGCGCTTGCCGGCCGCGGCCGCCGCATGGCACGAGGAGATCACGATGCAGGCGACGTTCGTCACGCCGGCGATCGCCGCGTGCATCGACGCGCTCGCCGACGACGTCGACGGCGCCGCCGCGTGATCGAGGAGAGCGCACACGATTTCGGCGGCGGGCTGTTCGGCGTGCTGACGCGGCCGGCCGAGCGCGCGCGCCGCGTCGCGGTCGTGCTGCTGAACGCCGGCTTCATCCATCGCGTCGGTCCGTTCCGGCTGCACGTCGACGTCGCGCGCGAGCTCGCCGCGCTCGGCTTCGCGGTGCTGCGCGTCGACGAGCCCGGCATCGGCGACGCGCCGCCGAAGCGCGGGCCCGACGACGTCGCCGCGGTGCGGCGCGCGTTCGACCGCCTCGGCGAGCTCGCCGGCGCCGACCGCTTCGTCGTCGGCGGCCTGTGCAGCGCGGCGGACCGCGCCTGGAAGGTCGCGCTCGCCGACGCGCGCGTCGTCGGCGCGCTGCTGCTCGACGGCTACGTGCGCCGCGGCGGCTACTGGTACCGGCTCGGCCAGATGCAGTTGCTGTTCGGCCGCGGCGTCGGCGCGTTCGCGACGCTGTGGCGGCAGTTCTCGCGGCCGCGCGACGCCGCCGACGACGCCGCGCTGCGCGACTGGCCGACGCCGGAGCAGGCGCGCAGCGGCCTCGCGCGCCTCGTCGAGCGCGGCGTGCGCGTGTTCGCGCTGTACACCGGCGGCGCGGCGACCTACTTCACGCATCCGCGCCAGTTCGAGGCGACCTACGGCGCCGCCGCGCACGCGGCCGGCGTGCGCTTCGAGCACTGGCGCGAGGCCGATCACCTGTTCCTGCAGCAGCGCGACCGCGCGCGCCTGATCGACGCGATCCGCGCCTGGTGCGACGAGGAGTTCCGCTGATGCCGCGCCGGCGCGGCGGCACGCCGCGGCACGGCCCCGGGCACCGGCGGCGATGAGCGCGCCGTTCGCGCCGACTCCGCTCGACGCCGATCCGGCGCCGCTGTACGCGCCGCTGCCGCCCGGCGTGCCGCGCCTGCGCGTCGTCGTGCTCGTCGACCGCGACGAGATGCCGGCCTGGCTCGCCGAGGCGGTCGCCGCGATCGCGGCGAGCGACGCCTGCGAGCTCGCCGGCGTCGTCGTCGCGCCGCTGCCGCGGCCGCCGCGCTTCGCGGCCGCGCTCGAAGCGTATCTCGCGCTCGACGCGCGACTCGGCCGCGGCGTGCACGCCGCAGTCGCGCTGCGGCCGCTCGCGGCGTGCGCGCCGGCGCTCGCACTGCGGCACGCCACCGCGAGCGAACGCGACGGCCGGCTCGTGCTCGACGAGGCGACGCAGGTCGAGCTGCGCGGTCTCGCGCCGGACCTGCTGCTCGGCTTCGGCCTGCCGCCGGCCGCACCGGAGCTCGCCGCGTCGGCGCGCCACGGCGCCTGGTTCCTCGAGCGCCGCGCGACCGATCCGAAGCGCGCCGGGCTCGCGTTCCTCGAGCCGCTCTGGCGCGGCACGGCGACGACGCCGAGCGGCCTCGTCGTGCACCGCAGCGACGTCGACGCGTGGCAGCGGCTCGCGCCGGGCCGCGACGCGACCGCGCAGCTCTCGTTCGCGCGCAACCGCGCCTACGCGCTGCTGCGGCTGCCGGCGACGATCGAGCGGCTGCTGAGGCGCCTCGCGCGCGGCGAGCGCATCGACGCGGAGCCGGCGCCGGCGTTCGCGCCGCCGCGCACGCCGGCGCTCGCGCGCTTCGCGCTGCGTCTGCTCGCGCGCGCGGCGCGCCGGCACCTGCCGCGGCTCGGTCGCCGCGAGGACTGGCTGATCGGTCTGCGCCGCGGCGCGACCGCGCTCGATCCGGCGCGGCCGCGGCTCGACGGACTCGGCGTGCTCGAGGTGCCGCCGGGCCGGTTCTGGGCCGATCCGTTCCTGTTCCGGCACGGCGGGCGCGACTACCTGTTCGTCGAGGAATACCCGTACGCGACGCGGCGCGGCCGCATCGCGGTCGCCGAGCTCGACGCCGAGCTGCGCGTCGCCGCCGCGCACGTGCTCGTCGAGCGGCCGTGGCACCTTTCGTATCCGATCGTGTTCGGCTGGCGCGACCGGATCTGGATGACGGTCGAGTCGTCGGCGGCGCGCCGCACCGGCGTCTACCGCGCGCTCGAGTTCCCGCAGCGCTGGGAGTTCGTCGGCGACCTGCTGTGCGGCCGCAACGCGGTCGACGCGACGCTGCACTGCGACGGCGAGCGCTGGTACCTGTTCGCGTGCATCAGCGAGAGCCCGCTCGGCTGCGATCCGCGCGTGTGGACCGATCTGTTCGTGTTCCACGCGCCGACGCCGCTCGGGCCGTGGCAGCCGCACGTGCACAATCCGGTCGTCAGCGACGTGCGCCGCGCGCGCCCGGCCGGACCGCTGTTCGTGCGCGACGGCCGGCTGATCCGGCCTGCACAGGATTGCAGCGTCGACTACGGCCACGCGGTCGTGTTCAACGATGTCGTCACGCTCGCGCCCGAGCATTACGAGGAGCGGCCGCTCGGCACGCTCGCGCCGGACTGGCGTCCGCAGCTGCGCGGATGCCACACCTACGCCGCGGCCGGCGACGTCGAGGCCGTCGACGGCAAGCGCCTCGTTCCGCGCCGTGCGGTCCGAGCCGATTCCGAACGGAGTGCGAACCCATGAACGACGACACCGTCCTCGTCACCGGCGGCGCCGGCTACATCGGCAGCCACGTCGTGCTGAAGCTCGTCGAGGCGGGCCGCCGCGTCGTCGTGCTCGACGACCTCAGCGCCGGCTTTCGCGACGCGGTGATCGGCGCCGAGCTCGTCGTCGGCCACTGCGGCGACGCCGCGCTGGTCGAGCGTCTGCTCGCCGAGCGCCGCGTACGCACGCTGCTGCACTTCGCCGCGCGCACGATCGTGCCGGAGTCGGTCGCCGATCCGCTGCGCTACTACGGCAACAACACCTGTGCGACGCGCAGCCTGCTCGCCTGCTGCGCGGCGGCCGGCGTCCGCCACGTCGTGTTCTCCTCGACCGCGGCCGTGTACGGCATCCCGCCCGGCGGCAGCGCGAACGAGGACACGCCGACCGCGCCGATCAATCCGTACGGCAGTTCGAAGCTGATGAGCGAGTGGATGCTGCGCGATCTCGCCGCGGCCGGCGGCCCGCGCTACGTCGCGCTGCGCTACTTCAACGTCGCCGGCTGCGATCCGGCCGGCCGCATCGGCCAGTCGACGAAGAACGCGACGCTGCTGGTCAAGGTCGCCTGCGAGGCCGTGCTCGGCCGGCGCGCGCACGTCGCCGTGTTCGGCACCGACTACGACACGCCGGACGGCACCGGCGTGCGCGACTACATCCACGTCGACGACCTCGCGCAGGCGCACCTCGACGCGCTCGGCTACCTCGACGCCGGCGGCGAGAGCGCGCTGTTCAACGTCGGCTACGGCCACGGCTACTCGGTGCGCGAGGTGCTCGCGGCGGTCGGCCGCGCGGCCGGCGCGCCGGTGCCGTTCGTCGACCATCCGCGCCGCGCCGGCGATCCGCCGGTGCTCGTCGCCGAGGCGCACCGCATCGTCGAGGTGCTCGGCTGGCGGCCGCGCTACGACGATCTCGACGCGATCGCGCGGACCGCGCTGGCCTGGGAGCGCCGGCTCGCCGCCGGCGCCGGACCGGCCTGAAGCGCGCCGTCGCCGGCGCCGAACGAGCGCGCCGGCGCGCGCCTCAGCGGCCGGCGGCCGCGGCCGGCAGCACGAGCAGGTAGTCGTCGATGTCGTTCGTGCCGCGGCGGCCCCAGTCCGAATTGAACATCGCGCGGGTGAAGTCGCGGTTCGGCGCGCCGTGCGGCTCGGCCCAGTAGGCGTCGCCGCTGCTCTCGTGGTGGCCGAGCGCGAGCAGCCGCGGGTGCGGCTTCAGCTCGGCCGCGATCAGGCGGTCGGCGTACCAGGGACGCGTGCCGTCGCGCGCGGCCGACGTCGCGTAGGTCGAGAGCAGCACCCAGCCCGGCTTCGCGTACGCCTTGCCGGAAAAGTGGAACGAGGCGTGCGCGCCGTCGAGATAGGTCGGGAACAGCACGGTGCGCGGGCACTCCGGCGTCGCCGCCGCGTCGGCGTCGGCGCGCACCGACGGGCACGCGTCGACGTCGACGAAGAACACGTCGCCGTGGTCGCTCTGGAAGTCGATCGAGACGTACTCGTCGTGGCCGTCGGCGCCGATCGCGAGGTCGGAGTGCTCGGACTTGTGGTGCAGCTTCTTCTTCCGCGAGAAGTCCGGCGACCAGGCCCAGGTGCCGTCGCCGTCGCCGGAGGACACGAACCAGCGTCCCGACGGCGTCATGCTGACGTGGTCGGGACGCGCGCTCGTGCTGCGCGTGCCGACGATCTTGTCCTCGACCAGGTCGTAGACGACGTAGCCGCGGATCTCGAAGTTCGCGGTCTCGGCCTGGAAGCCCCAGTAGCGGCCGTCGCGCGACGGCGAGCCCTCGCTCTTCGTCCACAGCCGCTTCGCATCGCGCCACGGCAGCCGGCCGGCGAACTCGGCGACGGTCTTCGACGCGTTCTTGCGCACGTCGAGCTTGATCAGCTTCAGGCCGCCGTCGCGCGGCAGGTAGTACAGCAGGTTCGGATCGCTCGGGTGCCATTGCGGCTCGGCGTCGCCGGCCGGTCCGTTCAGGCGCTCGACGTAGCGCAGCGTGCGCGCGTCGTAGAGGTGCCAGTAGCCGCCTTCGCCGTAGACGAGCACGCGGCTCGAGTCCGCGTTGAACGGCTCGCGCCGCGAGTAGTCGTTGCGCGCGAACTGTCCCGGCGGCTCGGCGTCGTGGCGCGTCGCGCGCACGATGCAGGTGCCGTCGGCGTCGAGGAACGCGGCGCCCTTCGCCGGCTTCGGCGCGAGCGCGGGCGGCGCGGGCGCGGGCACCGTCGGCGACAGCGCGACGAGCTCGCCGAAGCGCTTCGAGCGCAGCGCGGCGCAGTCGTCGGCGACGTCGCGCACCGGCGCGGCGTCCGTGCGCGCGGCCGGCGACGCCGAGATCATCGGGTTCGCGCAGCCGGCGAGCAGCAGCGCGAGCGTCGCCGCGCCGCGCGGCAACGGCCGCCGCCGCGCCGGCACCGTCGATGCGTCCGGACGCGCTCCGTGCGGCGATCGTGGGACGTTTCGCACAGGAGCTCCTTGTCCTGTCACCGGATCGGTCATTCTAGGCCAGTCCGGCGCCCGGGTCCGTGACACCGCTGCGGCGCCGGCGCCGCGGCCGGCTGCGATATGCTCGGGCGTCATGTTGTCGCCGCTGCGGTTGCTCGCGATCGTCCTGCTGGTCGGCCTCGTCGTGCGCCGCCGTGCGCCGGCCTGGCTGCGCCGCGGCCTGATCGCGGCCGTCGCGCTGCTCGTCGTGCTGACCATGCCGGTCGGCGCGAACGCGCTGGTCTGGCTGCAGGAGGCGCGCGCGCCGGCCGCCGCGGACTGCACCGGCGAGCCCGCGGCGATCGTGCTGCTCTCCGGCGGCGTGCGCGAGCCGCCGCGCGACGGCCGCGACTACGCCGCGCTCGGCGACGCGACGCTGCTGCGCCTGTTCGCCGCGGCGGATCTGTACCGGCGCCGGCCGCTGCCGGTCGCGATCATCGGCACGAGCGGCCACGCGGTCGCCGACAGCCGCGTCGTCGCCGCGCTCGCGCGCGCGCTCGGCGTCGCCGGCGCCGACCTCCGCGAGGAGGCGGTCTCGCTGACGACCTGGGAGAACGCGCAGGCCGCGGCGGCGATGCGGCCGCCGCTGCCGCGGCAAATCTGGCTGGTCACCTCGCCGCTGCACCTCGCACGCGCGGCGTACTCGTTCGAGACCGCCGGCTTCTCGGTCTGCGCGTGGCCGTCGCGCTCGGACTTCCGCTCGGTCGACGGCGCGGGCTATTTCCTGCCGAGCGCGAGCGCGGTGCTGAAGAGCCAGGCGGTGCTGCACGAATGGGTCGGCGAGGCGTTCTACCGCGTGCGTCACGCGCTCGCTCGCGCGTGACGCGGGCCGGGCGCCGGCCGGCGGCGACGTCACGCCGCCGGCACGGCGGTCACTGGCCGGCGGCCGGCAGCAGGTTCGGCGCGAGGCCGATCATGTAGTCGTCGACGTCGGTGTCGCTGTTGGTCGACCAGTTCGAGTTGAACATCATGCGCGTGAAGCTGCGGTTCACCGCGCCCTGCATCTCGGTCCAGTAGCCGTCGTCGTTGCCGTGGTGGAAGCCGAGGCCGTAGATCCGCGGCACCGCCGCGAGCTCGACCGCGAGCTCCTTGTTCGTGAACCACGGCCAGACGCCGTTGCGGTCCGCTTGCGAGCCGTAGGTCGTGACCAGCACCCAGCCGGGCTTCGCGTAGGCCTTGCCGGAGATGTGCACCGAGGTTGACGCGCCGTTCAGATAGGTCGGGAACAGCACCGTGCGCGGGCACTCCGGCGTCGACGCGGCGTCCGCGTCGGCCGGCACCGCCGGGCACGCGTCGACGTCGACGAAGAACACGTCGCCCTGGGCGCTCTGGAAGTCGATCGAGACGTACTCGTCGTGGCCGTCGGCGCCGACCGCGATGTCGGAGTGCTCGGATTTGTGGTGCAGCTTCTTCTTCTGCGAGAAGTCCGGCGACCACGCCCAGGTGCCGTCGCTGTCGCCGGAGGACACGAACCAGCGCCCCGACGGCGACATGCTGACGTGGTCCGGCATGATCGACGTCGAGCGCGTGCCGACGACGCGGTCCTGCACGAGGTCGTAGACGACGTAGCCGAGGATGCCGAAGTCGCTGGTCTCCGCCATCAGGCCCCAGTAGCGGTTGTCGCGCGACGGCGAGCCTTCGCTCTTCGTCCACAGGCGCGCGGCGTTGGACCACGGCAGCTTGCCGGTGAAGTCGGCGACCGTCGTCGACGCGTTGGTGCCGACGTCGAGGCGGAAGATCTTCATGCCGCCGTTCGTCGGCATGTAGTACAGCACGTTCGGATCGGTCGGGTCCCACTGCACCTCGGAATCGCCGGCCGGTCCGTCGAGCAGCTTGTCGTAGGCGAGCGTGTTCGCGTCGTAGAGATGCCACCAGCCGCCCGAGGAATAGACCAGCAGCTTCGTGTCGTTCGCGTTGAACGGCTCGCGCCGCGAGTAGTCGTTGCGCGCGAACGTCTGCGGCGGCTCGACGTCGTGATGCGTCGCGCGGACCATGCAGGTGCCGAAGCCGGCGTCGGCGAACACGCTGCCCTTGGTCGGCTTCGGCGGCACCGCGACCTGCGGATTGAGCATGCCTTCGAGCAGCGCGAAGCCGGTGCGATAGAAGCCGTCGCACGGCCCGGCCAGCGGAACGACCTCGCCGCTCTCGAAGCTGCTGGCGAAGATCTCGCCGTCCGCGGAATCGGCGCGCGCCGGCGCCGCGACCGCGAAGGAGAGCGCATGAAGCGCGAGCGACAGCGAGAGGACGCGCGCGGAGGCGAACACGGACGACATGGCGAAAAGGCTCTGACGGATACGGAGCGCGCACGGTAATCGAGCGGATTTGGATGAAACCGCGACAGGCTTCTCAGATCGCGCGGAAATCGGCGCACGCGTGCAGCCGTTCGCCGGCCGCGTTCGCGAAATCTTCAAAGCGGCGTCGACGACGCGTGAAATCCGACGCGCGCCGCGTCAGTCGCCGAGCCCGCGCCGCAGCCGCGGCACGCGGCGGCGCAACCGCTCGAGCAGCTCGACCGCTTCCGGTATCCGCATCTTCACCGCGACCGCGAACGCCGCGAGCAGCGCCGGCGCCGCGCACGCGCCGGCGACGAACGCCCACAGCCGATGGCTCGTCGCGTACAGCGCGTCGGGGATCGACAGCCGCGCCGCGACGACGACCGCGGCGAGCACGCCGATCGGCACGAGGATGCGCAGGTCGCGCCGGCTCGGCAGCGCCGGCGCGTGCATCAGCCGGCGCACGACCAGCGCGGCGACGAGCGCGGACTGCAGCTGCGACAGCACCGCCGACAGCGCGACGCCGCGCAGGCCGAGGCGCTGCGCCCAGAGCAGGTTCAGGCCGACGCAGGTCGCGACGCCGGCGAGCCCGATCGCCACCTGCGTCCACGGCCGGATCATGCTGTGCAGGACGCGGTAGCTGAAATACGCCTGCGAGCGGAACACCATGCCGACCGAGAGGATGCTCATCGCCTCGACCGTCAGCGCGGTCGAGCGCTCGTCGAAGCGGCCGTGCTCGAGCAGGAACACGACGATCGGCTTCGCCAGCGCGACCAGCAGCACCGCGCACGGCAACGTCAGCAGCAGGATCAGGCGCTGTCCGCCGCGGTACGCCGCGGCGACCGCCTCCATGTCGCCGGCGGCGACGCCGCGTCCGAGCGCCGGGTAGTAGCTCGTGATGATCGCCTGCGCGAACACCTCGACCGGCAGCATCGCCATCATCGTCGCGTAGGTCAGCGCCGAGATCGAGCCGGGATCGAGCCTCGACACGAAGTACTGGTCGACGAGCCCGGTCAGCATCGCGCCGGCCGAGCCGACCAGCAGCGGCAGCAGGTGCGCGAGCGGGCGCAGGAAGTCCGGATGGTCGAGCGCGAGGCTCGGCCGCAGGCTGCTGCGCAGCAGGTCGCGGTTGCCGAAGCCGAGGATGCAGAGCTGGGTCAGGAAGCCGAGCGTGACGCCGACGATCAGCGCGCGCACGCCGAGCCGCGGCGCCAGCAGCAACGCCGCGCCGATCACCGCGACGTTGTTGACGATGCCGTCGAGTCCCGGCAGCGAGAAGCGCTCGCGCGCGTTGCTGATCGCCGACAGCAGCGAGGACAACGTCAGCATCAGCATGCACGGCAGCATCATGCGCACCATCGCGACCGCCTGCGCGTGCGTCGCGGGTTCGAGGCCCGGCGCGAGCCGGCGCACGAGCGCGCCGGTGTAGAGCGCGATCAGCGCGCAGGCGACCAGTGCGACCGCGACCGCGAGCGTGAACAGCGTGTTCGCGCCGCGCCAGACCTGCGTGCCGGTGCGGCCCTCGAGGCTGCGCACGAAGCGCGGCACGAACGCGACGGTCAGCACCGTCGTCAGCAGGTTCGGCAGCATCAGCGGCAGCGAGTAGGCGACCCAGAACGCGTCGAGCACGC
>DASWOS010000206.1:0-12538 GCA_036398645.1 Dokdonella sp.
TCGGCGAGGTCGAACAGCGCGTCGTCGACGTTCTCGAACAGCGTGCCGACGAGCCCGTTGATGCGCTTCAGCGAGATGCTGCGCACGAGCTTCAGCAGGTCGCCGAGGCGATCGGACGACGCGGCGCCGGGCTGGCGCTGCTGCTGATCGACGACGCTGGGTGTTTCGTTGGCGGCGGTCATGGCGTGCTCCCCTGCGCCGCCGGCCGGCGACCGGCGACTCCGGGACGACGCGCCATCATAAGGCGGCCCCGCCGGCAAATTGTGAATGCGGTCACGCCGGACCCGAACGGCCGGGTCACGGACGCGCGAAGTCGGCGAGCTGCGACGTCGCGATCGCTTCGTCGGCGAGCAGCACCGGGATGTCGTCCTCGATTCGGTAGATCGTGCCGCCGTCGCGCGTGATCAGCGCCGCGGCGACCGGTGCGGTGACGCGCGCACCGGCCTGGTTGGCGACCTCGGCGGCCGCGATCGCGCGGTTCAACGAGGCGAGCTCGGCCTCGGCGAGCAGGCGCAGCGGCGCCTTCGTCGTCGGGCAGCAGAGGATGTCGAGCAGGCGCTTGTCCATCGTTCGGGCGGACCGCCGGTCAACGCGCGGCGGGATGTGCGTACAATAGCGATTTGCGCGCGCAACGGCCATGACAGAGAGCGTACGTCCGCGAATCGGCGTCGTGATGGGCTCCCGTTCGGACTGGGAAACGATGCGGCACGCCGTGGAGACGCTCGAGCGGCTCGAGATCGCGCACGAGGCGCGCGTCGTCTCGGCGCATCGCACGCCGGACCTGCTGTTCGACTACGCCGCGAGCGCGGCGCAGCGCGGGCTGCGCGCGCTGATCGCCGGCGCCGGCGGCGCCGCGCATCTGCCCGGCATGCTCGCCGCGAAGACGCGGCTGCCGGTGCTCGGCGTGCCGGTGCAGTCGGCCGCGCTGAACGGCCTCGATTCGCTGCTGTCGATCGTGCAGATGCCGGCCGGCGTGCCGGTCGCGACGTTCGCGATCGGCCGCGCCGGCGCGGTCAACGCGGCGCTGTTCGCCGCCGCGGCGCTCGCCGCGGACGACGCCGCGCTCGCCGCGCGGCTCGACGCGTTCCGCCGCGAGCAGACCGAGGCCGTGCTCGCCAACCCCGATCCGCGCAGCGGCGCATGAACGCGCGCTTCGCGTTCCGTCCGCGGCTCGTCCGCGCGCTCGCGGCCGTCGTCGCATGAGCGCGGTCGGCATCCTCGGCGGCGGCCAGCTTGCGCGCATGCTCGTGCTCGCCGGCGCGCCGCTCGGCCTGCGCTTCGAGATCGTCGACAACGCCGGCGACGCGTGCGCCGGTCAGGTCGCTCCGCTGCTGCGCGCGGACTGGCGCGACGTCGACGCGCTCGCCGAGTTCGCCAAGCGCGTCGACGTCGCGACGTTCGACTTCGAGAACGTGCCGGCCGAGACCGCCGAGCGCCTGACCGAGCACACGCACGTGTTCCCGAACCCGCGCGCGCTCGCCGTCTCGCAGGACCGGCTCGCGGAAAAGACATTGTTCCGCGAAATCGGCCTCGACACGCCGGCGTTCGCCGCAGTCGACCGCCGCGAGGACCTCGACGCGGCGGTCGCCGCGATCGGCCTGCCGGCCGTGCTGAAGACGCGCCGGCTCGGCTACGACGGCAAGGGCCAGGCCGTGCTGCGCACGCCGGCGGACGTCGACGCGGCCTGGGCCGCGCTCGGCGGCGACGCGCTGATCCTCGAAGCGTTCGTGCCGTTCGAGCGCGAGGTGTCGATCGTCGCGGTGCGCGCGCGCGGCGGCGAGTTCCGGCACTACCCGCTGACGCAGAACTGGCACTCGGGCGGCATCCTGTCGGCGAGCTTCGCGCCGGCGCCGCGCGCCGACGAACTCGAGCGCGCCGCGGTCGCGCATGCGCGCGCGCTGGCCGAGCGTCTCGACTACGTCGGCACGTTCGCGCTCGAGCTGTTCGTCCGCGCGGGCCGCCTGCTCGGCAACGAGATCGCGCCGCGCGTGCACAACTCCGGGCACTGGACGATCGAAGGCGCGGTCTGCAGCCAGTTCGAGAACCATCTGCGCGCGGTGCTCGGCCTGCCGCTCGGCGACACCTCGGTGCGCGCGCCGAGCGTCATGCTGAACTGGATCGGCGAGCTGCCGTCGCGCGAGCGCGCGCTCGGCGAGAGCGACGTGCACTGGCACGACTACGGCAAGGCGCCGCGGCCGGGCCGCAAGGTCGGGCATGCGACGGTCTGCGCGGCGGACGTCGCGCGGCTGCGCGAACGGCTCGTGCGGCTCGGGCAGCTGCTCGCGCGCGAGGCGCAGGTCGAGCCGGTGCTCGCCGCGCTCGGCTGAGCGGCGCCGCGGCGGAGCGGCGCCCGCGGCGAAAGCCGCGCGGCGAACGAGCGCGGCGAGGAACGATCGGGTGGGGCGCGCGCCGCGCGCGCGAAGCGGGAAAGGGCGCGCGGCCCCTTCCCGCGGCGAGGTCAGGACAGCTGGCTCGCGGCGAAGTCCCAGTTGACGAGGTTCCAGAACGCCTCGACGTACTTCGGCCGCGCATTGCGGTAATCGACGTAGTACGCGTGCTCCCAGACGTCGCAGGTCAGCAGCGGCCGGTCCGCGCCGGTGATCGGCGTGCCCGCGTTCGACGTGCTGACGAGCGCGAGGCCGCCGTCGGGACGCTGCACGAGCCAGGCCCAGCCGGAGCCGAACGTCGCGACCGCGAGCTTGCCGAACTCGTCCTTGAACTGCGCGAATCCGCCGAACGCCTTGTTGATCGCATCGGCGAGGCGGCCGCTCGGCTCGCCGCCGCCGTTCGGCTTCATGCAGTTCCAGTAGAACGTGTGGTTCCAGACCTGAGCCGCGTTGTTGAACACGCCGCCGGAGGATTTGCGCACGATGTCCTCGAGCGCGAGGTTCTCGAACTCGGTGCCCTTGATCAGGTTGTTGAGGTTCGTGACGTAGGCCTGATGGTGCTTGCCGTAGTGGTAGTCGATCGTCTCCGCGGAAATGTGCGGCGCGAGCGCGTCGCGCGCCCACGGCAGCGGGGGTAGTTCGATCGCCATGCTGTTCTCCTTGCCGACGGGGTGAGGAAGGGCTTCGCAGTCTATGGAGTTGCAATCGGGCAAATCAACCGCACTGTGCGGGCCGGTAGTACCATCGCATCGTCGCGCGACCACGCGCTTTCGTCCTTCGTCGAGTCCCGCCATGGATGTCATCGAACGCATCAAGTCCACCGTCGAGTCGCACCCGATCGTGCTGTTCATGAAGGGCACGCCGCAGTTTCCGATGTGCGGATTCTCGAGCCGCACCGTGCAGGCGCTGAAGGCGGCCGGCGCGAGCTTCCATTCGGTCAACGTGCTCGAGGATCCGGAGATCCGCGCGAACCTGCCGCGCTATTCGAACTGGCCGACGTTCCCGCAGCTGTTCATCCACGGCGAGCTGATCGGCGGCTGCGACATCGCGCTCGAGCTCTACGAATCCGGCGAGCTCGAGCGCATGGTCCAGGACGCGCAGAAGGTCTGACGTGCTGCCGCTCGCGCGCACCGACGGCGGCGTAGCGGCCGCCGCGGATTCGCTGCGCGGCCGGGTCGCGCTCGTGACCGGCGCGAACGGCGGCCTCGGGCGCGCGAGCGCGCTCGCCGCCGCGGCCGCCGGCGCGACCGTCGTGCTGCTCGGCCGCAACGTGCGTGCGCTCGAAGCGGTCTACGACGAGATCGAAGCGCTCGGCGCGCCGACGCCGGCGCTCTATCCGATGGACCTCGCCGGCGCCGCCGCGCCGGACTACGCGGACCTGGCCGCGGCGCTCGAGCGCCAGTGCGGCCGCCTCGACGGCGTCGTGCACGCGGCCGCGCTGTTCGACGGACTGCAGCCGTTCGACCAGCAGACGCCGGAAGCGTGGGCGCGCGTGCAGCAGGTCAACGCGACCGCGCCGTTCCTGCTGACGCGCGCGTGCCTGCCGCTGCTGCGCGCGTCCGGCGACGGCGCGGTCGTGTTCGTGTTCGACGACGTCGGCCGCGTCGGCAACGCGTACTGGGGCGCCTACGGCGTCGCCAAGCACGCGCTGCTCGGCCTCGCGTCGATCGTGCACGAGGAGACCGAGAACTCGTGCGTGCGCACGCACGCGCTGCTGCCCGGCCCGATGCGCACCGCGCTGCGGCGCGCGGCGTACTACGGCGAGAATACGCTCGAGCATCCGCAGCCGGCCGCGGCCGGCGCGGCGATCGCGTGGCTGCTCGGGCCGCACGCCGCGCCGATGCGCGGCAAGGCGCTCGACCTGCGCGCGCCGTGAGCCGCTGCGGCGCCGGCCGCCGCGCGCGCGGCCGGACCCGGCGGCGACGTGGCCCGACGAGGGGAGTCCTGCGATGGAAAACTCGATGAGCACGCTGTCGGCCGGCGTCCTGCTGTTCCTGATCATGGACCCGGTCGGCAACATCCCGCTGTTCCTCAGCGCGTTGAGGAACGTCGCGCCGGAGCGGCGGCTGTTCGTCATCGTGCGCGAGATGCTGATCGCGCTGGCCACGCTGTTCGTGTTCCTGTTCGGCGGCCAGTACCTGCTGCACTTCCTGCAGCTCAAGCAGCAGTCGGTCAGCATCGCCGGCGGCATCATCCTGTTCCTGATCGGCGTGCGCATGATCTTCCCGCCGCCGCACGGCCTGTTCGGCGAGGACGACGGCGAGCCGTTCATCGTGCCGCTCGCGATCCCCGCGGTCGCCGGGCCGTCGATGATCGCCGCGGTCATGCTGCTCGCGAACAGCCATCCGGGACGCGCGGTCGACTGGAGCCTCGCGCTGCTCGTCGCGTGGCTCGCGACCGCGCTGATCCTGATGTCGTCGACGTTCCTGTTCCGCATCCTCGGCGCGCGCGTGTTGACCGCGATGGAGCGGCTGATGGGCATGCTGCTCGTCGCGCTGTCGGTGCAGATGTTCCTCGACGGGCTCGTCCAGTACGTGCGCATCGCGATCGCGGCGTGAGCGCGATCGCGGCGCCGCGGCGGCGTTCAACGCGGATGTAACAGAGCGGCGCTAGCGTGCCTCCGCGGCAGCGGGGAGGTGCGCCTTGATCAGCGTCGAACGCAGCTTCTACGAGAAATTCCCGCGGCTGGCCGAGGGCCGTGCGCGCGCGCTCGCGCAGCCGGTCGTCGGCCTGCTGCGGCGGGTCGCCTGCGAGGAGCGCGTCAACGCGATCCTCGCCGACGCGGGCGCCTCGGCCGGCTTCGACTTCGTCGAGCGCGTGCTCGAGCTGCTGAAGGTCAGCTACAGCGTCGCGAACACCGACCGCGAGAACATCCCGGTGTCCGGGCGCGTCGTCGTCGTCGCGAACCATCCGCTCGGCGCGCTCGACGCGCTCGCGCTGATCCATCTGGTCGGCTCGGTGCGCCGCGACGTCAAGGTGCTCGCCAACGACGTGCTGATGCAGCTCGCGCCGCTCGCCTCGCTGCTGCTGCCGCTGCCGGTGTTCGGTGCCGGCAGCGCGCTCGGCGGCGCGCGCGAGGCGTATCGCGCGCTCGAGCGCGACGCGGCGCTGATCGTGTTCCCGTCCGGCGAGGTGTCGCGGATGCGCCCGCACGGCGTGCGCGATCTGCGCTGGTCGGCCGGCTTCGCGCGGCTCGCGCTGAGGACCGGTGCGCCGGTGCTGCCGGTCCACATCGCCGCGCAGAACTCGCCGGTGTTCTATGGCGTGTCGATGCTGGCGAAGCCGCTCGCGTCGCTGCTGCTCGTGCGCGAGATGTTCGGCGCCGCGCACGCGCGCATCGGTTTCCGGGTCGGCGAGATCGTCGCGGCCGAGGCGCTCGCGCAGCCGGCGCCGGACCCGCTACGCATCGCGGCGCGGATGCGCCGGCACGTGTACCGGCTCGCGCGGCGGCGCCCGACCGTGTTTCCGACTTCGTCCGCGGTCGCGCATCCGGAGTCGCCGCTCGCGGTCCGCCGCGCGCTCGCCGAGGCCGAGGTGCTCGGCCGCACCGTCGACGGCAAGCGCATCCTGCTGCTCGAGGCGTGCGCGGACTGCGCGGCGCTGCGCGAGATCGGCCGCCTGCGCGAGCTCGCGTTCCGCCGCGTCGGCGAAGGCACCGGCGCGCGCCGCGACCTCGACCGCTACGACGCGTACTACCGCCATCTCGTGCTGTGGGACGAGAACGCGCTCGCGATCGTCGGCGCGTACCGGCTCGGCGAGGCCGGCGCGATCCTGCGCGCGCGCGGCGTCGAAGGGTTGTACTCGGCGAGCCTGTTCGAGTACGCGCCGGCCGCGCTCGATTTCCTGCCGAGCGCGGTCGAGCTCGGCCGCAGCTTCGTGCAGCCGGCGTACTGGGGCTCGCGCAGCCTCGATTACCTCTGGCAGGGCATCGGCGCGTACCTGCGCGCGCATCCGGAGGTGCGCTATCTGTTCGGTCCGGTCAGCCTGAGCGCCGCGCTTCCGGCCGCCGCACGCGAATGGATCGTGCATTTCCACCGTCATTATTACGACGACCCCGAGCGCATGGCGCGCGCGCGCAATCCGTTCGCCGTATCGGCGGCCGTCGCCGAAGCGGCCGGTGCGGAGTGGGCCGGGCGCGCGGTCGACGCAGGGCTCGCCGTATTGAAGCGCCGTCTCGAAGCGCTCGACGCGCGGCTGCCGACGCTGTACCGGCAATACGCGGATCTCTGCGAGCCCGAAGGCGTGCGCTTTCTCGATTTCGGCGTCGATCCGGCGTTCGGCGGCTGCGTCGACGGGCTCGTCCGCCTGGACCTCTCGTTCCTGCGCCCGCACAAGCGCAGCCGCTACGTCGCGCGCGCGCCGGACTGAACGGAGCGGCCCGGCGGCCGCGCGTTTGCGACGTGAAAGTCCGCGCCAAAAACGCGGCGACCGCGCCGCGCGGAGGCCGCCGCGAAAGCCGATCTGGCGCACTGCACAATCCGAATCGGTATGTTATAAATTCGTCACGGCGCGCGCTTAAAGTTCCGTTATTCAGCGGTTTTCAGGGGGCGCGGACGCCAGGGGTCGGTCGTCCACGGCGAGTCGTTCGGCGCCTCCGCGCGGAGGCCCGCGACGCCTTCGCGCCGGGTGCAGGGAACTCGTTCATCAGTTCGGGGAAACGTCCTATGAGCAAGCGTTTGAGGGAGCGGCTGCTGGCGCTGGCCGTCGGCTCGGCATTCGCAGTCTCCGCCTACGGCCAGAACACGTCGTCGTCGATCAGCGGGCGCGTCGTCGACGCGGCCGGCAAGCCGGTCGCCGGTGCGACGGTCGAGATCGTGCACGTGCCGTCGGGCACGTCGCGCACGGTCGTCACCGATGCCGACGGCCGCTATTCCGCGCAGGGTCTGCGCGTCGGCGGCCCGTTCGAGATCAAGGCCTCGGCCGCCGACGGCGAGAAGGCCGACCAGCCGGACGTGTTCCTGAAGCTCGCCGAGGACACGACGCTGAACCTGACCGTCGCCGGCGCGACGGCCGGCGCGACCGAGCTCGGCGGCGTCACCGTCACTGCGGCCGCGCCCGGCGCGATCTTCCAGCCCGACAACAAGGGCGTCAGCACGAACGTCTCGCAGGCGCAGCTCAAGGTGCTGCCGAATCCGGATCGCTCGATCCAGGCGATCGCGCGCCTCGATCCGTTCATCGCGCTGACGAACAACAACAACGCCGGCGGCCTGGTCCAGATCAGCGCGCTCGGCCAGAACAACCGTTACAACAACATCATGATCGACGCGGTGCCGACGAACGACTCGTTCGGCCTCGAGGCGAACGGCCTGCCCGCGATGAACCAGCCGATCTCCTACGACGCGATCGAGGAATACAACATCTCGACCGCGAACTACGACGTGACCGCGAAGCGCTCGGTCGGCGCGAACATCAACATCGTGACCAAGAGCGGCACGAACGATTTCCACGGCTCGGTCTACTACGCGTACACGAACAACGACGACCTGACCGGCGAGGACAAGAACGGCAACGACTTCACCGGCTACGACGCGAAGAAGATCTACGGCGCGACGTTCAGCGGCCCGCTGATCAAGGACACGCTGTTCTTCTTCCTGAGCTACGAGGAAGCCAAGACGCTCGCGCCGGCGCCGGACTACGGCCCGCTCGGCTCCGCGCACGGCAACATCGTGCCGATCACGCCGGACCAGCTGAACCAGATCATCGACATCGCGCGGAACACCTGGGGTCTGATCCCGGGCGACCTGAACGCGTCGAACGCGGACCAGGACGAGAAGAAGTACCTCGCCAAGCTCGACTGGAACATCTCCGACGGCCACCGCCTGAGCTTCCGCGCGAGCCAGACCAAGGGCGACCAGCCGATCATCCAGGGCAACTACACCGGCTCGCGTCCGGCGCTCGGCCTGTCGAGCTATTGGTACGACCAGCACCGCGACCTGAAGCAGTTCGTCGCGAACCTCTACGACGACTGGACCGATCAGTTCTCGACCGAGGCCTCGGTGTCGTACGCGAAGTACGACTCGACGCCGACGACGCTGGCCGACCAGCCGATGGTGCAGGTCTACATCAACAACGATCCGACCACGACGAACCCGAGCGTCTACCTCGGCGAGGATCAGTACCGCCACTACAACGTGCTCGGCGTCAAGACCTGGAACGCGTTCTTCGCCGGCAACTGGTTCCTCGGCGACCACACGGTCAAGGCCGGCTTCGACTTCCAGCGCGACGAGATCTACAACCTGTTCGGCCGCACCGAGTTCGGCTCGTACGTGTTCAACAGCATCGCGGACTTCCAGGCCGGCAACTACTCGAGCTACACGCTGTATCAGCCGGCGCCCGGCTATTCGCTCGGCGACATCGCGGCGAAGTGGCGCCTCGACCAGTGGGGCCTGTTCGTGCAGGACACCTGGCAGATGACGCCGCAGTTCTCGCTGACCTACGGCCTGCGCCGCGACCTGCCGCTGACGCCGGACCGGCCGGTCTACAACGAATCGTTCGCGAGCCAGTTCGGCCTCAGCAACCGCGGCACGGTCAGCGGGCACGGCATCTGGGAACCGCGCGTCTCGTTCAACTACACGTTCGACACCGAGCGGCCGACGCAGCTGCGCGGCGGCATCGGCGTCAGCGAGAGCGTCACGCCGGGCGTGTGGCTGTCCAACCCGTTCACGAACAACGGCGTCACGCTGACCTCGGCGACGTCGCGCAGCGGCACGTTCAACCCGGACCCGTACACGCAGCAGCTGCCGTCCGGCTCGCCGCCGGCGCCCGAAGTCGACCTGCTCGACAAGAACTTCAAGCTGCCGACCGTGCTGAAGATGAGCCTCGGCTTCGACCGCGAGCTGCCGTGGTGGAACCTCGTGTTCTCGGCGGACTACGTCCACCTGCAGAACGAGAACGCGATCCTGTACCAGAACGTGAACCTCGGCGCGCCGACCGGCGTGCTGCCGGACGGACGCCTGAGCTACTGGGCGAATCCGTACTACAACTTCGCGACCGGCCAGGCCGCGAGCGGACCGCTGAAGAACCGCAACCCGAACTTCTACGACGTCATGCTGCTGACGAACACGAACGAGGGCAAGGCGGACTTCCTGTCGCTGACGCTGCACAAGCCGTTCACCGAGAACCTGTCCGGCAGCGTGTCGGCGGTGTTCGGCCGCGCGACCGACGTGAACTCAGGCACATCCTCGCAGGCGACCTCGAGCTGGACGTACAACTCGGTCTACAACCCGAACGAGGACGTCGCCACGCCGAGCAACTACAACGTGCGCCAGCGCCTGCTCGCGACGCTGACCTGGCAGCACAAGTTCTTCGGCGACTATGCGACCAGCGTGTCCGGCGTCTACGACGGCCACAGCGGCCAGCCGTACAGCTGGGTGTCCGGCACCGACGTCAGCGGCATCTGCTACTCGAGCGCGACGAACTGCCCGTACGGGCTGATCTACGTGCCGCGGCCCGGCGACGTCGAGTTCGCGAACGGCACGGACCAGAAGGTCATCGACCAGTTCTACGGCTTCATCCACAACAACGACTACCTGCGCAAGCACCAGGGCGGCGTCACCGGCCGCAACGGCGCGACCGCGCCGTGGGTCAACCGCATCGACATGAGCCTGCGCCAGGAGATCCCGGGCCTGTTCGAAGGCAACAAGGGCGAGATCCGCTTCGACTTCTACAACGTGCTGAACATGTTGAACAAGAAGTGGGGCGACATCTACGACCAGGACTTCCCGTACGCGCGCACGCTGGCCAACGTCGTCGGCGTCGACCCGGTGACCGGCCGCTACGTCTACGCGCTGCCGACGCGCGACGGCAACTACGCGCCGGGCGCGTACAAGTACGAGAACGACCACGCGCAGTCGGTCTGGTCGATCATGGTCACGCTGCGCTACACGTTCTGAGCGCGGCGCCGAGCACGCACGGCCGGCGGCGACGCCGGCCGTTTTTTTTGCCTTCGCCCTTGACCCCCGCCGCGAGGTTTGGCATTGCTAGCGGCCCGCCGCCGCTCGGCGACGCCGTAGGAACCCCGCAAACGATGGAGCAGAGCGTGACGCCCCGCCGATCCGCGACGTACAGCGCGCGGATCTCGCCGGCGGCGTCCGGCCTCGACGTGCTGTCGCGCCACGAGGTCGCGCGCCTGCGCGATGCCGGCGCCGGCGGATTGCACGAGCTGCTGCGCCGCTGCGCGCTCGCGGTGCTGACGCAGGGCAGCGCCAGCGACGACGCGCGCGCGCTGCTCGACCGCTACCCGGACTTCGACGTGCAGATCCTGCAGCAGGATCGCGGCATCAAGCTCGAGCTCGTCAACGCGCCGGCCGAGGCGTTCGTCGACGGCCAGATCATCCGCGGCGTCAACGAGCTGCTGTTCGCGGTCGTGCGCGACATCGTCTACGTCGCGACGCAGATCGAGGCCGGCAGCTTCGACCTGACCGACTCGCCCGGCATCACGCACGCGGTGTTCGACATCCTGCGCAACGCGCGCGTGCTGCGGCCGAACGTCGATCCGAACCTCGCGGTCTGCTGGGGCGGCCACTCGATCGGACGCGAGGAATACCTCTACACGAAGAAGGTCGGCTACGAGCTCGGCCTGCGCGCGTACGACATCTGCACCGGCTGCGGTCCCGGCGCGATGAAGGGGCCGATGAAGGGTGCGACGATCGCGCACGCGAAGCAGCGCCGGCGCGCGAACCGCTACATCGGCATCACCGAGCCCGGCATCATCGCGGCGGAGTCGCCGAACCCGATCGTCAACAACCTCGTGATCATGCCGGATATCGAGAAGCGGCTCGAGGCGTTCGTGCGCATCGCGCACGCGATCATCGTGTTCCCGGGCGGCGTCGGCACCGCCGAGGAGATCCTCTACCTGCTCGGCATCCTGCTGCATCCGGACAACGCGGAGCTGCCGTTCCCGCTGATCTTCACCGGTCCGCGCGAGTCGGCCGCGTACTTCGAGCAGATCGACCGCTTCCTGCGCGTCGCGCTCGGCGACGAGGTCGCCCGCCATTACCGCATCGTCGTCGACGACCCGGCCGAGGTCGCGCGGCTCGTGCGCAAGGGCGTCGATCGCGTGCGCCGCTACCGGCTCGACAACAAGGACGCGTTCTTCTTCAACTGGGCGCTGCGCATCGAGCTCGAGTTCCAGACGCCGTTCCGCCCCACGCACGAGGCGATGGCCGCGCTGAACCTGCAGCGCGGGCAGCCGCCGCACCGGCTCGCCGCGGACCTGCGCCGCGCGTTCTCCGGCATCGTCGCCGGCAACGTGAAGGAGGAGGGCATGCGCGCGATCGAGAAGCACGGGCCGTTCGAGATCGACGGCGACCGCACGATCATGCAGGCGCTCGACGCGCTGCTGGCGAGCTTCGTCGCGCAGCAGCGCATGAAGCTGCCCGGCTCGCGCTACGTGCCGTGCTATCGGATCCACGCATCGTGACGCGCGACCGCGACCCTCGCGCGCGGGCGGCCGCGGAGCGGCTTCCTGCTAGGATATACCGGGGCCGGATCACCGGCCTTTTTCGTCGGCCAGGCTCGTTCGCATGAAAACCCTGCTCGTGACCGGCGGCGCCGGCTTCATCGGCGGCAACTTCGTCCTCGACGCGCGCGCGCACCGCCGCTGCCGCGTCGTGAACCTCGACGCGCTGACCTACGCCGGCAATCTCGACACGCTCGCCGCGGTCGAGGACGATCCCGATCACGAGTTCGTGCACGGCGACATCGGCGACCGCGAACATGTCGGCCGTCTGCTCGCCGAACGCCAGCCGGACGCGATCGTGAACTTCGCCGCGGAGTCGCACGTCGACCGTTCGATCGACGGACCGGCCGCGTTCATCCGCACCAACGTCGCCGGCACGCTGAACCTGCTCGAGTGCGCGCTCGCGTACTGGCGCGCGCTGCCGCTCGAGCGCCAGGACGCGTTCCGCTTCCTGCACGTGTCGACCGACGAGGTGTACGGCTCGCTCGGCCCGCTCGGCCGCTTCGACGAGCAGTCGCCGTACCGGCCGAATTCGCCGTACTCGGCGTCGAAGGCCGCGTCCGACCACCTCGTGCGCGCGTTCCACCACACCTACGGCCTGCCGACGCTGACGACGAACTGCTCGAACAACTACGGTCCGTACCAGTTCCCGGAGAAGCTGATCCCGCTGATGATCCAGAAGGCGCTCGAC
>DASWOS010000207.1:0-8007 GCA_036398645.1 Dokdonella sp.
ATGGCCAACGACATCAGCACCGGCCTCGAATTCACCCAGGAGAAGGTCGGCACGATCGGCCAGGGTGCGCTGAACGGCAGCGCGTGGCCGGCCGCGAACCTGTACCATCCCGACCCGCACGTGACGGGCCTGGTCTGGGGCAGGACCGGCGCGGATGCCGACGGCAAGACCGACACGCAGGCGGCCTACTTCTTCGACACGCTCACGTTCAACGAGCACTGGCAGGCCAATGCCGGCATCCGCTTCGACCACTACAAGACCGACTTCGACAGCCTCGTCGCCTGCGGCGGCCGCGGCGCCCCGGTCTGCGGCGACCTGCCGAACGGCACGATCGTCCCCGGCGTCGACGCCAGCAAGTCCGACACGCTGTTCAACTGGAAGGCCGGCATCCTCTACAAGCCGACCTCCAACGGCAGCGTCTACGTCAACTACGGCGTCTCGCAGCAGCCGCCGGGCGGCAACTCGCTCGCGCTGAGCGCCTCGGCCAACAGCCTCGACAACCCGATCTTCGATCCGGAAAAGGCCAAGACCGCGGAATTCGGCACCAAGTGGGAACTGCTCGATTCCAACCTGCTGCTGACCGCGGCGCTGTACCGCACCGAGGTCACCAACGAGGTCGTGCAGGACCCGGTCGACCAGCTCTACTACCAGATCGGCAAGAAGCGCGTGAAGGGCATCGAGCTGAGCCTGGTCGGCAAGATCACCGACGACTGGCAGATCTCGGCCGGCTACACGACGATGGACGCGACCGTCGAGAAAGGCACCCACGTCTCGCAGGACGGCTCCAGCGACCTCGCCTACACGCCGGACAGCGCGTTCACCGCGTGGACGACGTACCGCACGCCGTTCAAGCTGACGATCGGCGCCGGCGCGCGCTACAACGGCGAGATGAAGCGCGGCACCGACGGCGCGATCGGCACGCCGGACAAGCTGCCGTCGTACTGGGTGTTCGACGCGATGGCGAGCTACCCGATCAACGACCATTTCGATCTGCAGCTGAACGTCTACAACCTGTTCGACAAGGACTACGCCGCCGCGATCAACAAGAGCGGCTACCGCTACACGCCGGGCGTGCCGCTGTCGGCGCTGCTCAGCGCGAACGTGCGCTTCTGAAGTCGATGCGGGGCGGCGGCCGCGACGGCCGCCGTTCCCGCGAACGTCGCCGCGCGGCGCGCATGAGACAATGCGTCGCCGCCCGGATCCGCCATGCTGCTGCACATTCCCGCCATCCTCGACGCCGCGCAGGTCGCACGAATCCGCGCCGCGCTCGACCACGCCGAATGGACCGACGGCCGCGAGACCGTCGGTGCGCAGGGCGCGCAGGTCAAGCGCAACCTGCAACTGCCGGAAGCCTCACCGCTGCGCCAGGAGCTCGGCGCGATCGTGCTCGCCGCGCTCGGCGCGAACCCGCTGTACTTCGCCGCGGTGCTGCCGCTGCGCACGCTGCCGCCGCGCTTCAACCGCTACGAAGGCGGCGGCCACTACGGCTTCCACGTCGACGGCTCGGTCATGGCGCTGCCGGGCGGTGCCGGCCAGGTGCGCAGCGACGTGTCCTGCACGCTGTTCCTCAGCGAACCGGACGAATACGACGGCGGCGAGCTCGTCGTCAGCGACACCTACGGCGAGCACGAGGTCAAGCTGCCGGCCGGCGATCTGATCGTCTATCCGTCGAGCAGCCTGCACCAGGTGCAGCCGGTCACGCGCGGCGCGCGCATCGCATCGTTCTTCTGGGTGCAGAGCATGGTCCGCGACGAGAGTCGGCGCCGGCTGCTGCTCGAGCTCGACACCTCGATCCAGACGCTGACGCGCTCCGGCGCCGATGCGGCCGCTCTGCTGCAACTGACCGGCGTCTACCACAACCTGTTGCGGCGCTGGGCCGAGACCTGAGGCCGCGCGCGACCCGCGCGGTCCGCGCGGCGATCCGCCGACCTCGCCGTCCTGCGCGCGGCGCGCGGGCGGCGCCGGACGCGCACGACCGTATCGACGCGCCGACGGCGTTCGATTCCGCAGGCACGCACGGCGCGCGCTCGCCGTGAACCGAAGCTGCGCCGATCGCACGCGCGCACGACGCGCGCCGGGCCGCTGCCGCGGCGACGACCGTCGCACCGATACGCGCGCTGCGCCACGTGCGGCGGCCGCCGCCGCCGCATTGCGCAGCGCCGTGCCGAAAGCGCGGACGCGCGCCTCGCGCGCTTGCGCCGAGGGACTCCGCGTGCTACGAGTCGGCGACGTTCGGCATCGGGCCGATGCGGAGACCGGCATGGCCGTCACGGGGATCGGCGGATTCTTCTTTCGCGCGAAGGATCCGGAGGCGATGCGCAGCTGGTATCTCGAGCATCTCGGCGTCGGATCGGCGTCCCACGGCGCGTGGGACACGCAGGCCGGCACGAGCGTCTTCATGCCGTTCCCGGCCGATACGGACTATTTCGCCGCGGACCATGCCTGGATGCTCAACCTGCGCGTCGACGATCTCGACGGCCTCTGCGCGAAGCTGCGCGGCGCCGGCATCGCGGTCACGACGAAGCCGGAATGGGAGGTGCCGGGCGTCGGCCGCTTCGCGCGCGTGCACGATCCCGAGGGCAATCCGGTCGAGCTTTGGCAGCCGGATGCATCCGACTGACACGGGGCGCGACCGCGGCGGCGGCGGCGCCGTCGCGAACACCTGAAACGCGCGTCCGCGTCTCCGCCGCTCGAAGGCATTTCGCCACACGACAGGGCCGCTCCGGCAGCGCGCCCGCGCGCGATCGCTCGCTCCGCGCCGCCTCGATCAGCGTCGCCCGCCGCGCGGGGCCGATCTCGTGCGCCGCGGACGCGCGGCCGTCCCGTCGCGGCGGCGGTCGCGTCCACGCGCATCCAGGCGCGTTCCGCGCGCGCGAACGCGCGTCCGCGGACCGCCGCGGCGCGCGCCGCGACCGCGTGCCGCGTCAATACACGTCGCGGCGATAATGGCCGGACGCGGCGAGCGCGGCGAGCGCGTCGCGGCCGAGCAGGTCGGCGAGCGTCGCGTCGATCGCGCCGGCCATGCCTTCGAGGCTGCCGCAGACGTAGATCGCCGCGCCGGCCGCGACCCACTCGCGCAGCGGCGCGGCCGCTTCGCGCAGCCGGTGCTGCACGTAGATCCGCTCGGCCTGGTCGCGCGAGAACGCGAGATCGAGCCGCTCGAGGAAGCCCTGCGCGCGCCAGCGCTCGACGTCGTCGCGATAGTGGAAGTCGTGCGCCGCGTTGCGCTCGCCGAACACGAGCCAGTTGCGCCGCCGCGACGCGGCGACGCGCTCGGCGAGCAGCGCGCGCAGGCCGGCGATGCCGGTGCCATTGCCGATCAGGATCAGCGGGCGATCGTCGTCGGGCGCGCGGAAGTTCGCGTTCGCGCGGATGCGCAGCGCGACGTCGCCGCCGAGCGGCGCGTGCACGGTCAGCCAGCCCGCGCCGACACCGAGCGAACCGTCCGGACGGCGCAGCTGGCGCACGAGCAGATGAATCGCACCTTCCGCCGGAATCGACGCGATCGAGTACTCGCGGTGCGGCAGCGCACGCAGGCGTTCGGCGAACGCCTGTGCGTCCGCCGCCGGCGCCTCGTCCGCGGCCGGCAACCGGCTGCGTGCGAGCACGTCGCCGAGCGGCTCGGCACCGCGGCCGACGTCGACGAGCGCGGCGCCGTCGAAGCCGGTCGCGGCGAGCGCGCGCGCGACGTCCGCCGGCGCGTTGCGCGGCCCGATCTCGGCGATGTCGCCGGCGCGCCAGCCCGGCAGCGCGCCGTCGGCCGGCTGCAGCGCGAGATCGAAGCAGGCGCCGCCGACGCCGCCCGGATTCAGCAGGCGGCGCTCGACCAGCCGCCAGCGCCGGTAGTGCGGCGGGCTCCAGTCGGGCAGGTCCGGCGTGCCGGCCAGCAGGCCGAGATGATGCTGCCAGTGCCGCAGCGCGCCCTCGTCGCCGTCGTCGACCTCGACGAGGTCGAACAGCGGCTGCGCCGAGCCGCGCCGCAGCCACGCGTCGATGCGGTGCCCGAACGCGCAGAAGTCGTCGTACTCGCGGTCGCCGAGCGCGAGCACGCCGTAGCGGAGCCGAGCGAGCTCCGGCGGCGCGCTCTGCATGCGCCGTTCGAACGGCGCGGCGCCGTCCGGGGCGTCGCCCTCGCCGGTCGTGCTCGCGACGATCAGCAGCCGCAGGGCCGCAGCGAGCGCCGCGTCGTCGAGCGCCGCGAGCGGCGCGAGGCGGACCGGCACGCCGGCGTCGGCGAGCGAGCGCTCGGTCTGCCGCGCGAGCTGCTCGGCGAATCCGGTCTGGCTCGCGTAGGCGACGATCAGCACCGCGGCGGCGCCGGCATCGTCGGCGCGGCGGCGCGGCGGCGCGTGCATGCGCCTGCGCAGCACGAGCGCGGCGCAGAAGCCGAGATACGCGAGCGCGACCACGGCCGCCGCGGCGGTGCGGCGCGGCGAAGGCTCGGGCCAGCCGGGCCAGCCGCCGTGCAGGTGCAGCAGGCCGCCGGCCAACGCGGCGAGTGCGAGCAACGCGAGCGCGTTGCCGAGCGCGCTCGCGGACGGCCGCGCGAGGAACCCGCCGCGTGCGCTCATCGGCCGAGCAGCGCCGCGAACGCCGGCGACGCGCGCTCCTCGAAGCGGCTGCCGTCGTGCAGCACGAACAACACGGCGAGGCCGTGCCGCTCCGCGTAGTCCATGCCCTGCTCCGCACCGAGCACGATCAGCGCGGTCCCGGCCGCGTCCGCGTGCATGCAGTCCGCGGCGACGGTCGTGACCGAGGCGACCTGGTGCGCGACCGGATAGCCGGTGCGCGGATCGATGTGGTGCGAGTAGTAGCGGGCGCCGTCCTCGAAGAAGTGGCGGTAGTCGCCCGAGGTCGCGATCGAGCGCTCGCGCAGCGTCACGACGCGCTCGACCTCGTCGATCGCGTCGACGCCGCCCGCCGCCGCGCCGGGCCGCTCGACGCCGACCTGCCAGTCGGTGCCGTCCGGCCGGCGCCCGTGCGCGCGCAGCTCGCCGCTGATGTCGACGAGATAGCTCTCGACGCCGGCGCGCTCGAGGTAGCGCGCGATCTGGTCGGTGCCGAAGCCTTTCGCGATCGAGGACAGGTCGACGTAGACGCCACCCGGCTGGTACGCGCGGTGGCCGGCCGCGTCGAGCCGCACGCGCTGCCAGCCGACGCGCGCGCGCGCCGCGGCGATCTCCGCTTCGCTCGGCACCGCGTGCTCGTGCGGGCCCGGGCCGAAGCCCCAGAGGTTGACCAGCGGCCCGACCGTCGGATCGTACGCGCCGCCGGTCTCCTGCGCGAGCGCGAGCGCGTAGCTCAGCACCGTGAAGAACTCCGGCGGCAGCGTCTGCCAGGTGCCGGCCGGCGCCCGGTTGAAACGGCTCAGGTCCGAGTCCGCCTCGTACGTGCTCATCTGCGCGACGACGCGATCGACCTCGCGCTGGATGCCGCGCTGCAGCTCCTCGCGCGACGCCGCGGCCGGGACGACGAGCTTGACCGTCCAGGTCGTGCCCATCGTCGGCCCGCGCAGCGTCTCGATCGGCGCCGGCCTCGCACAGGCGACGAGCAGCAGCGCGAGCGCCGCGCACGCGCCGCGCGCGCGGCGGAACGGATCGGTCCTGCGCATGCGCGGCGGCGGCGCCGCTACGGCAGCACGTCGAGCGTGACCGTGCAGCCGGCGCGGCGCGTCTTCGCGTTCGCGAGCGTCGGCGTGCCGCCTTCGGTCGACGCGCTCAGCCAATACGGGCCGGCGACGGGCCAGGTCAGCGAGAACTTGCCGTCGGCGTCGGTCGTCGCGGTCAGCTCGTCCGGCGCGTCGCGATAGCGCGTGCCGCCGCGGATCGCGCTGACCTTGATCCCGGCGGCCGGCTTGCCGTCGAGCAGGAAGCGGAAGCTCGCGGTCTCGCCGGCGAACAGGTCGTTCGGCGCGGTGACCGGCACGAACTCGAGGCCGCGGCCGCTCGGCTTCAGCGCGAGGTCGTTCGGCTTGCCGAGCGTCACGAACGTCTCGACGGTGTTCTGCGCCTGCGTGATCTCGACGTTCTTCGCGCCGGCCGGGATCCGCTGCGCGATCGTCGCAGCGTCGCCGCGCGCGCGCTTCTTCTCGCCGTTCGCGTCCTCGTAGGTCGCGAACGCGCCGTCGGTCGACACCGCGATCTTGTACGTGCCCTGATGCGTCAGATGCACGTCGAACGTGTTGCGCCACTTGCCGTTGCCGACGTTCTCCGGCTCGACGCGCGCGCCGTCCGGCGCGGTGATCGCGAGGCCGTCGAGCGCGAGCGGAAAATGGTTGAACTCGAACAGGTCGTTCGACACCGCCGCGTCGACGGTGATCCAGGCGTCGTCGCCGTCGGACAACACGGTCGCCGACGGCAGCAGGAACGCCTTGTGCGCGGCGGCCAACAGCGGAAACGACGCGGCCAGCGCGAACAGCGCGGCCTTCGCAAGCGTCTTCATCGCGATCCTCCTCACGGGTTCAGGTCCAGGCGCAGCGCGCCGAGCTCGTGCTCGCCTTGCGCGCTCAGGTGCTCGGGCTTCTGCGGCGGCCACGCGAACGGAACCGCGACGAGCTCGTGCCCACCCTCCTCGCGCGCGGCCTCGACGACGAGCTTGTAGCTGCCGGCCGGGAGCCCGGCCAGCGGCGGCTTGCCGGCGTCGAAGTGCAGCTGGTGCTGGCCGGCCGGACGCGTCGCGCCGGTCACGCCGTCGATCGGCAGCGTCTGCTCGCGGCCGCTGCGGCGCCACCACTGGCGCAGGTCCGCGAGCCACTTCGTGCCGGACTCGGACTTGCCGGACTTCGCGTCCTTGCCGTTCTTGGCCTGGTACCAGACCGCGAGGTTCGCGGCGACGGCGTGATCCTCGCGTTCGATCCAGACTGCGACGTAGGGCCGGTGGTACTCGGCGACGTCGAGCCGCGGGATCTCGACGGTCAGGTCGACGCTCGCGGCGCCGGCCGGCAGCGCGAACAGCCCGAACAGCAACGCCGATACGGCAAGCATTCTCATAAAGTCGTCCTCACGAATGAATGAACAGGATCGCGATCAGCAGCGGCACGACCAGGCCGAGCGCGACGAGCGGCCAGGTCGCGGTGCGCTGCCGCGCGTGCAGGTACAGGAGACACAGGCCGGTCAGCGAGAAGATCAGGCACGCGACCGCGAACACGTCGATGAACCAGCCCCACAGCGGCCCGGCTTCGCGGCCCTTGTGCAGATCGTTCAGGTACGCGAGCCAGCCGCGGTCGGTCACCTCGTAGGTGGCGACGCCGCTGTTCGCGTCGATGCTGACCCAGCCGTCGCCGCCGGGCCGCGGCAGCGAAAGATAGATCTCGTCGTCGGACCACTCCGCCTCGCGCGCGCCGGCCTGCACGGACCAGCGTTCGGCGAGCCAGCCGGCGAGCGCGGCCGGCAGCGGCGCGCGCTGCGCGTGCGGGCTCGCGAGCGCGCGCGCGAGCAGATCCTTCGGCACCTCGGCCTTGCGCGTGTCGACGTGCGGCGTGGACTCGATCTGGCCGGCGTGGTTCAGCGTGATGCCGGTCGCCGCGAACAGCAGCATGCCGATCAGGCACAGCGCGGAGCTGATCCAGTGCCACTGATGCAACGTCTTCAGCCAGAACGCGCGCAGCCGTCGATCCGGCCTCTGCTCCGTCGGCACCGCTTCGCGCATGCACGCTTCCTTCTACCGATCCGCCCTCCGACTCCGGTCCCGCCGCAGGCGCGCGGATTACACCACAAATGAGAATCACTCGCAATTTCAGCCGGCGCCGGCGACGCCGCGAGGCGACCGCCGCGCCGCCGCGTACGCGCCGCCCGGCGCCGCCGCATTGAAGCGGATTTCCGCACGCGTGGGAACGCCGGCGGCGTGCGCGGCGACACGCCGGCCGCGCGCATGCGGCACTTCACCGCGCCGGCGTTCTTGCCGATACTTGCCGCGTGCGTATCCTGGTCATCGAAGACGACGTCGCGATCGCCGACGCGATCGGCGCCTCGCTGGCCCAGGCCGGGCACGTCGTCGACCGGCTCGCGA